>NZ_DAISXK010000054.1:3896-17822 GCF_036825875.1 Paucihalobacter sp.
ATCCGTTGATACGCACTTCTATTTCTGTTTGATTTTCTAAGGAAACTGCAGCAGAAAAGAGTGAGGTATTGTCATTTATGGCATCAAAACTAGAAATTTCAACACCATTAATTTCTACTGCGATGGCTGATGGTCCGTTGGCGGTAGCTCTCCATTCAAAAGATATGTTAGTAATATCTATTTCAAAGCCAGAATCTGCGTCTAGTGTAAAGAAAAAGTATTTAGCGCTATCTGAACTGGTTTCTGTCCAGCCTTGTCCACTTTGAGCGTATGGTACTCCTGAACCTGTCCATGTAGATGCTTGAGCGGTTCCAAAAGTTGGAGTTCCTCCAGTTACTTGAAATTCAGAAACTGTAGCATTCTCTGGAAATTGAGTTGCGGTTAATTGGTCTCCAGTAAACTCATAAATTAGAAATATATCTTCGGTTACCTCACCGGATACATTCACAGTTATGGCGTCTGCGCCACCTCCAGAAATGGTAACCTCATCGCTGTAATTACCTACAGCAAGACCTACATTTAATCTTACAAAAACATCTGCTTCGCTGCCGTCAAATGCTGTTAAGGTCAAGCTTGAACCGTAAGTACCGCCAGCAGTACTTGAAATTTCAAAATTCGAACCGCCTGGTAAGGATACCATAACATCATTTCCATTTAAATTAACACCAGTGAGCGAGAATGATTCAGATGAAGACGGTCCGGCTTCAAAAACATAAGACATTCCTGTTAAAGAACTAGTTGACGCTGTTAATATTGGCGCGGTGGCATTACCCGTTAGTAATACATCATCCACTCTGTAAGTGGTACCATCATCTTTGCTGAATCTTAAGGTTAAACTAGGAACCGACGGTAAATTAATATCTGTAATTGTGATTAGTTTCCAGCCTGCTGTTTCAACAGCTGGATAAGTAATTGCAGTGAAGTCAACGCCATTGGTGCTGAATTCTACCACCAAACTGAGATTTGCGTTGGAGTTCATTCCGAAAGACAATTGAACATCAGTAAAATTTTCTGTATTGATGCCTGAAATGACAAAATCCCTGTTATTGATACCGCCACCAGTTCCAAAAAATACATTTCTACCTCCCGATGCTCCCGTGTAGGTTCCATCTGATGAACCCGTTGATCGGGTATCAGCGTTTCCAGAAAAAGTGACGTCTGAATTTTCGAAGACATTAGCCTCTATTGCAAGGGTCCCAGAGGCAGTCCCCATATTTTCGGAAAATATGGAAACCTGACTCCAACTTAATGTTGAACAAAAAAATAATAAAAAGTAAAAGTGCTTCATAATTAATAGAATTAGAGTTAATATATTTTAAAGAGTGTAATATTATGGCTAATAATTTATAAAATTAGAACATGAAAAGCGTTCTGTTTAATACCAGTTTTAGAATTAACAAAATACCAATTTAAAAACTACAGCAATGTACCCAATTTTTCAATTTTGCGTTTTAAGATAGCTGGTCTCACTGCTGAGTATCCCAAAATAAATCCAGTCTTTTCTGGTGAATCAATATAACACTTGCTTAAAGAAAATACCGTTATTCCTTGAGCTTTGATGTGCCTGATGATCTCGATTTCTTCTTTGGCCGTCTTGGGTTCATTGAAATATGCAACCACGTGAAAACTTGAAAATGGTCTTTCTTGTAAATGCATAGATTTTACATGTTTGGAAAATTCAGCACAGAAAAGAAGATGTCTTTCTTTGGCTACAGTTAAACAATTTTTAATGTGTTGATAGAGATAATTTTTATCAATAAATTGATTCATGACTACTTGGATAGATGGTGAAACAAATCTGTGTGAGTGCTCTTGTAATGCCTCAACAGCTGGCATTAAGTATTGTGGTACAATCATATATCCAAGTCTTATGGATGGATGTAATAACCTGTTAAAAGTTCCCATATAAATGGTACGGTCTTCTTGGTCTAAACTGTATATAGTGGGGATGGTTTGGTTAAAGTTTGCAATCTCGTTTTCATAATCATTTTCAATAATTAAACTACCGTTATGAGACGCCCATTCTAATAACTCTTGTCGGCGTTTTAAACTCATTTTAATGCCAAGCGGATAATGATTGGAAGGAGTGACATGAATGAGTTTAGGTTTGTTCCTGTTTGAAATGTTGACGCCACTAATATCAATACCTTCTTCATCTAATGAGGCACAAATTAAATGAGCTTGCGAACTTTTAAACACGGAGTGAACATTTGGGAAAATCGGATTTTCAACTACTACTTGATCTCCTTTATTGAGCACGGTACTCGCGATTAAAAATAACGATTGTAGCGAACCTGAAACCACCACAATTTGTTCTGGATTACATTTAATATTTCTGCTAATGTTGAGGTAATTACCAATGCTTTTTTTGAGCTCTTCTAATCCTGTAGCTTGAGAATAAGACAGCCCAGACGATTTTACATGTCGCCAATAAGAATTAAGAAGTTTTTTCCATTGGTTTATAGGAAATACATCAATTGGTGGTAATCCTGGTCTAAATGCCAAATGATCATTTGGTAACCTATTAATAAGCGAAATATTTTTCAAGTAAGATTGCCCTTGTTCCGAAATATTTGGATAATTATATTTATTTGGAGTGCTTTTTTTAGGGTTTACTTTGTTAGTTTCGGTTTCTGGACTGTAATTTATTTTATAACCAGATCCAGGTTTTGAGGTAATTAATTTTTCCAATAGTAATAATTCGTAGGCTTTTAGAACTGTGGTTCGGGACAGATGGAGTTCGGTTGCTAATTCTCTAGTTGAAGGCATTAACCAATCATTAGGCAATTCTACTTTTAATATGCATTGTTTGATGGCTCGGTATAATTCAATATATTTATGTTTTTCATTGTGTTGCTTTTGGAATTCTTTAGAAATGCGCTCAATGGAAAATCTGTGATTGGTATTCATATTTTAAAAAAATTGGTATTATAAATATAGGTAAAATTGGGCGTTATTTACTCACAAAATTTTATTTGAGATATGACAGATTTATTTTGGCATAAACATTTGTTCACTTTGATGGTTTTAATAGTGTCGGTTTGTTCTTGCAGTGAGAGTGATGATACCAATCCGAATATTCCAAACCTTGATTTTAACGAAACAACCACTGGCCAGGGTTTATTTGAATTTAATTATCAAATGGGAAGTTTTAATAAAGTCATGCGAATTTACTATCATATTCCTGAAAACAAATCAGCTTCAACTCCAATTTTATTCGTGTTTCACGGTGCTGGCCGAAATGCCAGAGATTACCGAAATGCCCTGCAAAGTAAAGCAGATCAATTTGGTTTTATTGTGATTACCCCAGAATTTTCAATCCAGAATTTCCCTTCTGGCGACCAATATAATTTAGGGAATGTGTTTGTAGACGGCGATAATCCGTCTCCAGCAACACTCAATCCTGAAAGTGAATGGACCTATTCAATCATCGAACCCTTATTTGATCATGTGAGAGCCCAAATAAATAACAGTAATACAACTTACGATGTGTTTGGTCATTCGGCTGGTGCACAATTTGCACATCGATTTTTGATGTTTAAACCTAATGCTCGAATCAACAAAGCCGTGATTTCTGCTTCTGGGTGGTACACATTTCCAAATACATCAATTGTGTTTCCTTACGGATTTAAAGATTCTCCACTTGAAACCCTAAATTTGAATAGCCTGTTTTCAAAACAAATTTATGTGCAGGTTGGAGCAAATGATAATAATCCCAACGAATCAGGATTAAGAAGAAACGAAATGGCAGATGCCCAAGGCACCAATAGAAAGGATAGAGCGATTAATTTTTTTTTATTTTCGGAGCAATTAGCCCAAACTAATAATTTAAATTTTAATTGGAATTTCGATATCATCGAAAATACAGATCATAATTATATTCCAGCTTCTCAAAATGGCGCAGATTTAATTTATAATTAATACCATCACTATGAGCTTATCAAAGAAAAGGATTGGGCTTTTTCTAGGACCGATTTTATTTATAGTCATCAAATTTTTTATCGAACCCGATGGATTAAACAATGATGCTGTATCTATTTTGGCATCGACAATCTGGATTGCCGTTTGGTGGATTACAGAGGCAATACCTATTGCGGTAACAGCTTTGTTACCAATAATTTTATTCCCGCTATCTGGGGGTTTATCACTGAGCGAAACCACCGCATCCTATGGTCATAAATATGTTTTTTTATTTGTCGGTGGATTTATTCTAGCCATTGCGATAGAAAAATGGCATTTACATAAACGTATTGCCTTACATATTATTAAACTTGTAGGTACCAATGTCAATCGAATCATTTTAGGTTTTATGATGGCTACGGCATTTTTATCCATGTGGATATCTAATACTGCTTCGGCAGTGATGATTTTGCCTGTTGGTATCGCCATCATACTTCAACTACAAGACAACCCAAATACTAATGAAGATGAAAATTTAATCTTCGGAAAAGCGCTTATGTTAGCTATTGCTTACAGCGCTTCCATCGGTGGCATGGCAACGCTAATAGGAACGCCACCAAATCTCGTATTGGCAGGTATTGTTGAAAAATCATATGGAACTGAAATTTCATTTTATCAATGGTTTAGTTTCGGGTTTCCTGTGTGTGTACTGTTATTATTTGTTTGTTGGTTGTATTTAACTAAGTTCGCTTTCAAATTTAAATCGAAGCAATTTCCAGGTGGTAGATCCGAAATTATTAAACAATTGAAAGCGCTCGGAAGTGTCTCTTTTGAAGAAAAATTAATCTTAGTGGTGTTTGCATTAACTGCTATAGCTTGGATAACCCGATCGTTTGTATTGGTTAAGATTGCTCCAGCCATAGATGATACGATTATCGCTATCATCACTTCTGTTGTGTTATTTTTATTGCCTTCAGGAAAGAAAAATGTACCCTTAATAACATGGGAAGATGCTGTTAAATTACCTTGGGGTATTTTGTTATTGTTTGGCGGCGGTATGGCTTTGGCGCTAGGATTTGAAACTAGCGGTCTTGCCGCATGGATTGGCGGTCAAATGACCTCATTAACCAATGTGTCAATATTGTTGCTCGTATTTATTTTAATTGCATCCGTTAATTTTTTAACTGAAATAACTTCAAACCTAGCCACTACAGCCATGTTACTCCCTGTTCTTGTATCAATGGCTGCGCTGGTAGATGTGCATCCTTATATTTTACTGGTAGCTGCAACGGTGGCCGCCTCATGCGCATTTATGTTACCAGTAGCAACGCCTCCGAATGCCGTCGTTTTTGGCTCGGGTTATTTAAAAATAGATGATATGGTTAAAAAAGGATTTTGGATGAATGTAATTTCAATTGTGCTGCTTTCCTTAATTGTCTATTTCGTTTTACCATTGGTTTGGGGTTTAAATTAAAAAGCGCAATTTAAACGAAGCCGAAAGTTGAATATTAAGTATCAAAGGTTAATCTATTCTTTTGTAGTTTTCAGAGTAAATTCTGTAACCTTCGTCATCAGTAACAATTTGTGAATAAGAATTTTTATCTAATTCTAATTGATAGAAAAATTGATCTGAAACTGAAGTTAAATTTTGCATGGCTGCCGATCCGTATTTTACAGTTTCTGAAAGTGTGCTATCCGTTTGTACGTAAGTTCCAAATCCATGCCATTCAGTGGAATCTTTAGGCACTTTTTTAGACCACATAAAATGACCTTTGGTGTACATTTTTATTTGCTGAACGTCGTCGTTTGCTTCAAAAACATTTACAACTTCATTGCCCTGATAATTATAATATCCTATCAATTCCCAGGTGCCTTCAAGGCTTAACGATTTATTTTCGGTTTTGTTAACAGGTTGCTCAATTACTTCTTTTTTTTCTTCACAAGAAGCTAAAATGAGCAAGGTAAGCAGTAAGTAAGAAAAAAGTTTCATGGGTATAAGTTTTATTTAGTTAACAAAAGGTACAAAAAATAATATGATATTTAAATTTTATTTTTTGGACATTTAATAAATCATTACATCTTTTAACTTCAATTCTGTAAGTTTAATTTTTAAAATTCTACTTTTGTAAGACTAAATAATGTGAAAAATGAGCGAATCAATAGAAAAGATAAAATGTTTAATTATTGGATCTGGACCTGCAGGTTATACAGCTGCCATTTATGCGGCTAGAGCAAACATGTTTCCCGTATTATATCAAGGTGAACAGCCAGGTGGACAATTAACAACCACCAATGAAGTTGAAAATTTTCCAGGCTATCCCGACGGTATAACTGGTCCAGAAATGATGATAGAATTACAAAAACAAGCAGAACGTTTCGGTACAGATGTACGTCATGGCTGGGTAACGAAAGTTGATTTCTCTGGCGAGGTTCATAAAGCTTGGATTAATAACGAAATTGAAATTCACGCAGACACAATTATTATTTCAACAGGAGCTTCAGCTATTTATTTGGGATTACCTTCAGAACAAAAATACTTAAAACTTGGTGGTGGTGTTTCTGCTTGCGCGATTTGCGACGGATTTTTCTATCGCAACCAAGATGTTGTAATAGTTGGCGCAGGTGACTCTGCTTGCGAAGAAGCTCACTATCTCTCTAAACTTTGTAAAAAGGTAACCATGTTAGTTAGACGCGACGAATTTAGAGCCTCTAAAATTATGCAGGAACGCGTTAAAAACACTACAAATATAGAAATACTTTATAACACAGAAACTGAAGAAGTACTTGGTGATGGGCAGGTAGTTACCGGTGTTAGAGTGAAAAACAATATCACAGGTAAATTAACGGAAATTCCTGCGACTGGATTTTTTGTGGCCATTGGTCATAAACCCAATACAGAGATTTTCAAGGACTTTTTAGAACTAGATAAAACGGGGTATATCATCAATAAACCTGGAAGTGCTAAAACCAATATTCCAGGTGTTTTTGTGTCCGGTGATGCTGCCGATCATGTATATAGACAAGCCATAACAGCAGCGGGAACCGGCTGTATGGCTGCGTTAGATGCCGAACGTTATTTAGCAGCTACTGACAGCACCTTTGAAGTAAGTACTTCTACTTACAACTAGCACAATATTAAAAATCAAATTATAAACCGAAGTTATTGCTTCGGTTTTTTTGTGCGCTTAAATCAGTAAAATGTTTTAAATCATAACCTTAAGTATATGTATGATGAATATCGTTTTTTCATAGGAACAGATGCGTCAACTTTGTACCGTAATTAAAAAAAACGATTCATTATGACTTCATACAAAACAATAAACGGATTAAAAGTATTATTAATAACTGTTTTATTTAGTTTTTCATTTTTAGCTATAGGACAAAACTTCACACTAAATCAAAGCGACTCTTCCCTGAAAATTTTTGGAACTTCAAATGTTCATGATTGGGAAATGAATGCCGATGAACAAAAGGGCTCGATATCTTTTAAAGATGCCACTAATGCGGAAATCTCTAAATTAGAAATTATTGTGACAGCCGAAGCCTTAAAAAGCGGTAAAAATGGCATGGACAAAAACACATATAAAGCGCTTAATACTAAAACGCATAAGCAGATTAAATATGTTTATGGAAGCACAACCTCTAAAGAAAAAGTTAGTGAAAATCAATACAAACTTACGACTCAAGGGCAGCTTACAATCAATGGTGTAACCAAACCGATTACGCTTTCTTTCAATATGACTACAAATAATAATGTTATCACCCTAAAAGGTGAAAAGAAAATAATAATGACGGATTACAATGTTGAACCACCAACAGCTTTATTAGGTACCATTAAAACTGGTGATGAGGTAAATATAGTATTCGAGACTAAACTGAAATAAAAATAAAAACCAATAAAACTAAACAAATACAATTATGAGAACACAATTAAAATTAGTCGCAGTGCTTGTAGCCATGTTAACCGGATTTAACTTCTACGGGCAAAGTAAAAGGGATTTAGATAACTATAGACAACCAGACCAACGCGGCATTAACGTGTTTGAAGCACCAAAGGATTCTATTAGTACTTTTGATGGAATCAATGTAAGAGTTGGTGGCCAGTCAACACTTCAATATCAAGACATAAGTCACGAAAATTCGGGAGCAGTTGCTTTAAAAGAAATTGGAGGCAATTTTAACTTGGCTACTGCAAACCTAGATTTAGATGTTGTATTAATGGACGGTGTTCGTATGCATTTAAGAACTTATTTGTCATCACGTCACCACCCAGAACCGTATGTGAAAGGTGGGTATCTTCAAATAGATAAATTAGATTTTGTGCGTAAAGGTTTTATGGAAGGCTTCATGAAATACGCTACCTTTAAAATAGGTCATATGGAAAACAACTATGGTGATGCACATTTTAGACGAAGTGATAACGCTCAAGCCATGTATAACCCGTTTGTTGGTAACCTAATTATGGATGCATTTACTACTGAAGTTGGTGCCGAATTGTACTACCAAAGAAGCGGTTTTATTGGTATGGTTGGTTTTACCAATGGTAAATTAAACCAAGATGTTGCTAATCCTGACACTGGTGGTGCGTCATTTATAGCAAAATTAGGTTACGACAAGAAATTTAACGATGATTTTAGATTTAGATTAACGGGATCTATCTACAACACAGGTGCTGTAAGAAACTCTTTCTTGTACAGTGCCGATCGTGCAGGTTCTAGATATTATTTAGTATTAGAAAATGAAGACGCTACACCTGCTGGAAATTTCAGATCTGGTAGATATAATCCAAACTTAAGAAACGAAATTACGGCTATAATGTTTAACCCATTTGTGAAATATAAAGGCTTAGAATTCTTTGGAACGTATGAAACTGCAAGCGGTAAAGCCAATAGCGAACTTGAAGACAGAACCGCAACTCAATTAGCTGGGGAGTTAATCTATAGATTTGGTCAAAATGAAAAATATTATCTTGGTACAAGATATAACAAAGTAGATGGTGAAGAAATGAACGGAGATGACATTGAGATTTCAAGATTCAACTTATCTGCTGGCTGGTTTTTAACCAGAAATATTATGGCCAAAATAGAATATGTAAGTCAAAAACATGATGGCTACAATTCTGAAAGTATTTTTAACGATGGTAAATTTGACGGATTTATGTTAGAAACAGTTATTAGTTTCTAGTAAAATAAGTAAAGTAAAAGTCTCATATTAAGCTATTTTTAAATAAACCGCGTTCAATATGAGACTTTTTTATTATATTTAAATATAACTATATCAATTTTTAGTGATGAAATTTCTACTATTAATATTATCGTTTTTAACTGTGTTGCCAAGTAATGATGTGTCTAATAATTCCGATATATTTGAGGTGACCACGATCAAAGTTTTACCTCAAAGTTCACTTAAAATTCAAGGTAAAACAAACATCAGTAAATTTAGTTGTGTCTTCGAAATCTCAAATATAGATCAACCTATAATAGTAGATTTTGAACAAGATTATAATAGCCTTAAGTTTAAAAACACTTTTCTTATTTTAGAAAACGATTGTTTTGACTGCGGTAATAATATGATGAATAAGGATCTAAGAAAACTCCTTAAGTCCGATGAGTACCCGCATATTCAATTAAGTTTAAAAACGGTTCAACCACATGCTTTGGCTCAGGTATCAACTGCTAAGGTTGATATTTCGCTTGCCGGTGTTACCAATTCTTTTACCGTGCCAGTGCACATTATAAAAGAAGAAAAAATCACAAGCCTTAAAGGTACTTTGGCGATTGATATTGAAAATTTCAATTTAGAAGCGCCTAGAAAAATGTTAGGAACTGTGAAAGTTTCAAATCTAATTGAAATAGAATTTGATTTGAAAATACAGAATCTCAATAAATAAAATTATTGTTCTTTTTTAAGAAGTTTTGCTGATCCAAGAAATTCTTTCATTTCAATTTTTGGATTACCATAGAGGTAAATTTCACTATTATCTGCAGCCTCTATTTCTATTAATTTTGAAACATTGACAACGGCGGTACTTCTACCTTCAACTTTGATTGTGCAATTTTCAACAGTTAGATTTTTAGCATTTAAACTTGAAGAATTATCTATACGCATAATTGCATTTTTTATATCACCTTCAATTGAAACGGAGGCACGTTGATATAAATCGATATTAAAAGTTTTAGAGTTAATTAAGGCCTCAATTTTAGAATTATCACTAATTAAAAAATTAGTACTATCGGCTACTACATTCAAACGTGACCTTGATTTATCTATGCTATTATAAGAAAAATTTGTGGCTCTTATATTCAAATAAGCTTTAGCGTCGCCCGATGTTTTAAGGCTTACCTCTTTCAATTCTAAAGAGGTAAGAGAGCGCACCTCTGCATCATCTCGGGCTTCAATGTGTTGCAAATTTTCGTTGTAATTGATAGTAAGTAATACTTTTTTTGAACTCGTAATTTGTTGTGAGGTTGTCAGGTTTAAAACACCATTTAAAACCTCAAACTGAATAACTTCATGAAGATTACTATCGGCTTCGACTTCTACGGAAGTTCTACTATTATATACAATTTGAACATTTAAATTATTACCAACAATTAGAGTGTTGAAATTATCTACATAGGTTTGTTCGATGGTAACGTTTCTGTCCCCTTTTATTTTTTCTTGGGCAAAACTACCAAGAGAAATGCTCAAAAATAATATTGCAGCATATGTAAACTTATTCATTTTGTTTTATTTGCTATTACTCTAAACAAATATATACAAAAACCATCCCAAACTGCGAATTGAGTTCGAAATGGTTGATAATTATAAGTAAATATATCTAGGATTTAAGTATTATAATACTGATATATAGAGTACTAATTGCCCTTTCTAACCACATCGTCCGTTTTTGAAATAATTGTAGGATTGCCATAATATTTTACGCTTCCACCGCTCGAGGCATTGGCTTCAAGTTCGTTAGTTACTGTAATTGTAATGTCTGATCCGCTGCTTGCTTTGGCGTTTACTTGTCCCACAATCAATTGTTTGGCTTTTATGTCGGCGCCACTAGAAGCTTGCGCAGTTAGGCTATTGGTGGTTCCATCTAATTTAATATCACTACCACTAGATGCTTTCGCATTTACTGTTTCGGTTTCAATGGATAAATGAATGTCACTACCGCTGTTGGCGGAAATCTCTAAATTTTCGGCGGTAATTGTGTTGGTTGAAAAAACATCACTGCCACTGGTGCCTTTTATTTTTTTAATGTTCACGACGTCTAATATGACTTTTTTTGCCGAAGCATTGCCAATATTTTTTGAGGTTGTTATTTTTAAAATACCATCGTTAATTTCAGTGATTATAAGTTCGTGAAGATTTTCATCGGCTTGAACAGATATGCTTTCTTCATTGCCTTGATTTATATAAACATCTAAACCATTACTGGCTTCAATAGTATGAAAGGATTCTGAAACAGCTCGTTGTTCCGTTTTTACTTCACCATTACCGCTAACGCCAAAAACCGAATTGCCGTTAAATGAACAAGATAAAAATAGAAGTCCTAAAAGACTTGAAACAATAATTTTTGATAAGGTTGCCATGATTAAATTGATTTTTAGTTGATTAATAGTTCAAATATTTATGATTGTTTTTATTATTCTAAATTTGTTATTCTGAATTGTAAAATTTAAGTCCTGAATGGTTAATTATTTTTTGATTTGATTTCTACGCCGTCCTCATTTATATTAACCCTGATGTTTTTCGACTCGCCTTTAATGCCTTTATCATCTATTTGCAAAGCTGAATTTTCAGAATTGATTTTTATACCTTGATTATCGATTATTACACCCGTTGTATCGTTTTGAACATCGATATCAATGTTTAATTCCTTTTCCTTGCAGTCTAAACATTTGATGTCGTTCGTGATAATTTCCAAATAATGTTCTTCATAATTATTTTTCAGAATATCATTGTAATAACTACTATTTCGGTGGTAGGTGTAAGTGTTTTTATCCGCGTATAAAATACTGCCTTCGGGTAAATATAATTCTACTTCAACTTTTTGGTCTCTGTATTTGTTTTCAGCAGCTGTTGTTAAATAACCATTTAAAAGCAATTGATTGTTTTCTAATTTGAAATTATAATCAATGGCAGCAGCGCGGTCTTTCGCAATTTGATAGCTTTTGCCATATGCATTTTTGGTCACGGTAATGTAAGCCAAAGAGTCTTTAGTAGATTTCACAATCAAACGCACATTGGTATTGTAAATTTGTTGTTGGTCTTCTTCATCATAAACCAATTTAATACTCGAGACGTACGATAGTCTGTTTAAAATTTTACTGTATCGACTTTCACTTTGCATTTTAAGGTTAAGAGTATCGCCACTTTTAATATTCAGCGTTTGGGTAGTAGTTGTATTGGCATCAAAAGCCTTTTCGTTTGCCTGAACTACACCTATAATAATGAGTCCTAAAATTGAAACAATCCAAATACCCAATAAAGAGTATTTAGCAATGTTTCCTATAGATTTTAAGTTGTTGATTAGAATTTTTAAACCTAAATAGAACAAAAAGAAAAAGGGAATGCCAACAAGGAAAAACACTAAAACAGATATAAGCCAGATCGGTACATTGGCTGCATTGGCAACCTTAAGAAAATCCATTCCTGGTATATTAATTATATCGGTAACGCCTACAGTAAAAAGTGCAATAAGCAGGCTTATTAAAGTAGTTACGCCAATTATTATCAATATGATGCCTATGAATTTAGCAAATAGGGTTAGGCAAAACATCAAAATTTCTCCAATAGTGTCAAAAAAGCTTTTAGAACTTGATTTTACCTTATTGCCGTATTTTTCGTAATCTACATTTTTAACTGAATCGGCAACATTATCAAATCCTTTTTTGATTTTTTTTTCAATATTACTTATGTTCACTTCTTCGCCTTTCATCATTAGTTTATCGGCAGTGGTTTTAGCCTCTGGAACTAAAATCCAAAATAAAAGATAGATGAAAATGAATGTACCGCCGGAGCCTAAGGCTAGTATTATCCAAAATAATCGCAACCAAACAGCATCTATGGTTAAATAATGTCCTAGACCTGATGACACGCCACCAATATAGGAATTGTCTGTATCTCTAAATAATTTTCTGGACGGGCGTTGTGCTTGTTTGGTATGTGGTTCGTCTTCAAATATTTCTTCATCAACAAGATAATCTTCAGGTTGCCCCATAATAGTGATTACCTGATCTATCAGTTTTGAGGAAACAACTTGTTTTTCATTTTGAAGATGCTCATTAAATAATTCAGCAATACGAGCCTCAATATCCGCAATAATTTCAGATCGGCCTTGCGAATCAGTAAACGAGCGTTTTATCGCTTCGAGGTAGCGTTGTAATTTAAGATAGGCATCTTCATCAATGTGAAAAAATATACCGGCTAAATTTATGTTGACTGTTTTATTCATTGTTTTTGTTTTTTTGACGTGTAACTAAGTTTACAGCATGCTGTAAATCACTCCAAGTATTGTTAAGTTCGTTTAAAAATAATTTTCCTGTTTCGGTAAGACCGTAATATTTTCTTGGTGGTCCTGAGGTCGATTCTTCCCATCTGTAATTTAATAGCCCAGCATTTTTTAAGCGCGTAAGTAAGGGATAGATTGTGCCTTCTACCACCAGCAATTTTGCGTCTTTTAAGGTGTCTAAAATCTCGGCTACATATGCATCATCATCTTTTAAGACCGATAAAATGCAGTATTCTAGAACACCTTTTCGCATTTGTGCTTTTGTGTTTTCTATCTTCATTTGTTAATTCTTTTTTTAGTTGTGAATGTTCATTTTTTGATTGATTGATTTATGATGATTAAATTTTATTTGAAAAAATTGATGGTAAATGGATAATTATACAAGTTTCCATCTCTAGCTGCTAGACTTGCTTTTACGATTAAAACGACTTCAATAATAAAAGCAATAACTGCAAAAAAGACAAAACCACCTGTTAAATAGAAAAAGGATGACGGCTTTTTGAAATTAAAATGAAAGTCTGGAA
>NZ_DAISXK010000055.1:0-16635 GCF_036825875.1 Paucihalobacter sp.
TAGCGCTGCGTTTAATGCATCTTTAAAATTACCGCCAAAAATATCGGTTGTCATTAAGGTTAAAACTGGTCGCAAACGCTTGCCTCCTAGACTTAAAATATAAGATATGGGTTGATATAGGTTTTTTGGTTCGCTGAACGAATTGAATTCTTCTAAATGTTGGCTGAATTCATCTTGATAAAAGGCAATTGGCTTCATGTCACAAAAATAAATGAAATAGCAATATCAAAGTTTCAATATAAACTTAATGTTAATATATGATTAAAACTTTGAAAACTATTTTTGTTTTTAAAGTTTCCATTTGTAATTTTGTAGCCAATATGGAAAAAAAAATTTTAGAGAAATCGGCTGATTTATTTTTAACCTATGGTTTTAAAAGTATCACTATGGATGATATTGCCAACAGTCTCGGCATTTCAAAAAAAACCATTTATCAATATTACGATAACAAACACAAATTAGTTGAAGCAACTACCTTGCATTTATTCGATCAAATTTCTTATGGTATTAATCACATTTGCGAAGTACATGAAAATCCAATTGAAGAAATTTATGATATTAAAAATTTGGTCATGGTCCATCTGAAAGGAGAAAAAACCTCACCGCAATACCAACTCCAAAAATACTACCCAAAAATCTACAAAACATTAAAAAATAAGCAGTTTGATTTAATGCAAGACTGTGTTGTCAATAACCTGAAAAAGGGAATTGAACTGGGTTTATACCGTAAAACTATTGATGTTAATTTTATCGCACGACTGTATTTTAACAATATGATTTGCCTAAAAGATTACGATATATTTCCATTAGAATTATTTTCAATAAACGACTCCATGGACCACTATTTAGAATATCATATACGAGGTATTTGTACTGAAAAAGGTTTAAACGTATTAACACAAGTTATAGCAAAAGAAAAAACTAGTCATGATTAAAAAATATGTCACATACTGTTTGCTGTTGGTTTCTTCAACCTTTGTTTTCGCTCAGGAAACTATGAATTTCAGTTTGGCCGAAGCCATAGATTATGCCTTAGAAAACAACAGAATAGTTAAAAATGCCCAGCGCGATATCGAAGCTGCAAAAGAACAAAAATGGGAAACCACTGCTACAGGTTTACCGCAAATTGATGCCAATGTTGATTATCAAAACTTCCTAAAACAACAAATTTCACTTATCCCAGCTGAGTTTGTTGGTGGTGAACCTGGCGAATTCGCCGAAGTTATTTTTGGAACCAAACAAAACGTGAATGCCGCCATTACCTTGAGACAGCTGTTATTTGATGGGTCATATTTAGTCGGATTACAATCGGCCAAGGTGTTTTTAGAAATTTCAAAAAACGCTAAAGAAAAAACCGATTTAGAAGTACGAAAAGCAGTTATTAACGCATACGGCAACATGCTTTTAGCCCAAGAAACAGTCGATATTTTAGAAAAAAATACGGTGGTGCTTCAAAAAAATTTAAACGACATTCAAAAGATTTTTGAAAACGGTTTAGAAGAAGAAGAAAGTGTAGAGCAATTGCAAATTACGCTTGCAGGAGTTGAAAGTGCCCTCAATAACGCCAGTAGACTGAAAATAATTGCTAAAAATTTATTCAATCTCACAATTGGTTTAGATATAAATACCGATACTCGCCTTACCGAAAACTTAGAAGATCTAGCTGTCAACAACGTGTCCCTTGAACTTATAGACGCAAACGAAGACATTAATAACAACATAGATTACAAAATTGCTTTTAATGATAAAACCTCTAAAGACTTAATGCTTAAGCTTGAAAAAAGTAGAGGATTACCAAGCTTAAGTGGTTTTATAAACGGAGGCTATTTAGGTTTTAGCGACTCTTTTACCTTTTTAGATAGCGACCAACAATGGGCTGGTTTTTCGCTAGTAGGTGTTAGTTTAAATGTACCAATTTTTAGCTCTTTAGGTAGGTCAGCGGCAACCCAGCGTGCCAGAATTAATGTTGAAAAGGCAAAAGAAGATTTAATTCAAATAGAACAAGAATTAAAACTTGAAATCGCATCAGCCAAAAGCAACTATCAATTTTCAATTGAAGATTTCGACATAAAAAAACGGAGTTTAAAACTTGCCGAACGCATCGAACGAAAAAACGAAATTAAATTTTTTGAAGGTATCGCCTCAAGTTTTGATTTAAGACAAGCCCAAACACAATTATATGGGGCGCAGCAAGATTATTTACAATCTATGCTCGAAGTTATTACCAGAAAAGCAGACTTAGAAACCATTTTAAACATTACGAATAATTAATCAACGAACGCATAATATTACATTCATGAAAACATTTCACATAATCATTTTCAGTCTCGCTCTTATACTGATTTCCTGTGGTGATAACTCGACCGATAATTTAGAAACCGTTTTAAATTCAAATGATGCCACCGCTTTAAACACTAAGAAATTAGAATTGATTGAGGAACAAAAAGTACTCAACGACAAAATAAACACCATAAACACCAAACTTGAATCATTAAATGGCAACGAAAAACTTCCTTTAGTGAGCATTATAACTACCAAAGAAGAAAACTTCAAACATTTTGTAGAACTTCAAGGAAATGTAACTACCAAAAACCTAGTTGTTATCAACTCCGAATATGCTGGCATGCTACAACAAGTGCTAGTAAAAGAAGGACAAAAAGTAACAAAAGGACAATTACTAGCTAAAATTGACGATGGCGGATTAAGTCAGCAATTAGCGCAAATGCAAATTCAAACCGATTTAGCTAAAACAACTTTTGAAAGACAACAGCGTCTGTGGAAACAAAGTATTGGCAGTGAAATTCAGTATTTGCAAGCCAAATCAACTTTCGAAAGTCAGCAACAAGCCATTAGCCAAATGCAACAACAACTAGCAAAAACTAGTGTTACAGCACCATTTTCGGGAACCATAGATGATGTTATCACTGAACAAGGTAGCAATATCGCACCCGGCACACCTTTAATGAGATTGGTGTCATTAAAAGATATGTATATTGAAGTGGATGTACCTGAAACATATTTGACTGAAATCACCACTAATAAACTGGTTAATATTGAATTTCCTATTCTAAATTTAAATGTTGAATCGAAAGTACGTCAAGCTGGAAGTTTCATTAATGCAGCCAATCGCACTTATAAAATTGAAGTTGACATTCCGGAAAACCATCCAAACATCAAACCCAATTTAACCGCAAAACTTAAAATAAACGATTACACGAACAGCAATGCTATTTTAATTCCTCAAGATATTATTTCGGAAGATGCACAAGGCAACCAATATATTTATGTTGTTGAAAATATAAATGACAGCATCGGAACTGTAATAAGAACCAACGTCAAAACCGGAAAAACCCAAGGTGATATTATTGAAATACTTGACGGTTTAAAACCCAACACCTTTGTGATTAAAGAAGGGGCGCGACGTGTAAAGGAAGGACAAAACGTAAAAGTACAACAGTAGCAACACGAAACTATGACAAATTCAAGCAAGAATCTCTTCAAAGAGTTTAAACTGTCGTCTTGGGCTATTGCCAATAAAACCACAATGTATGTTTTGATATTGGTTATTTTGGTTCTCGGTATTTCAGCTTACTTCGGTATGCCGCGTGAAGATTTCCCAGAAATTAAAGAAACCAAAATTTATGTGAGTTCCATTTATCCTGGAAACACAGCCGAAGATATTGAGAAACTAATTACCAATCCCTTAGAAGACAAACTAAAAACGGTAAGTAATGTAGTTGAAGTTACCTCAACTTCACAGGAAGACTATTCCATTATAATAGTAGAGTTTGACGACGATATTTCAGTTGACGTTGCCAAACAAAAGGTTAAAGACCAAATAGACACCGAGGTAGCTAGCGAAGACTGGCCAATATTCAATAATGCAAAAGTAGACCCCAATGTGTTTGATTTAAGTCTTTCAGAAGAAATTCCAATTTTAAACATCAATCTATCTGGTGATTTTCCGACCGAAAAGCTTAAAGAATTTGCCGAATACTTAGAAGATGAAATAGAAAACCTCATCGAAATTAAACAAGCGGATATTCGCGGCGTACAAGATAAAGAGGTTGAAGTTGCTGTAGATATTTATAGAATGATGGCTTCGCAAGTGAGTTTTGATGATGTAATTGGCGCCATTAATGGCGGTAATGTAACAACCTCAGCAGGCAATTTAATTACAAGCGGACAAAGACGAACTATAAGAATTATCGGTGAAATTGACAATCCATATGATCTACAAAATTTTGTTGTTAAAGTTGAAAACAACAATCCTATCTACTTAAAAGATATAGCAGAAATAAATTTTAAAGAAAAAGATAAAACCACTTTTGCCCGCAAAGATGGTGAGCAAGTAGTGATGCTTGATGTTAAAAAACGGGCTGGCAAAAACATGGTTGAAGCTACAGAAAAAGTGAAAGCCATCGTCCAGAATGCAATTGATAACAATGTATTCCCTAAAAACCTCGAGGTTACTATCACTAATGATTTATCCGACAAAACAATAAGCCAAGTACAAGATTTGGTCAACAATATTATTTTCGGAGTGATTTTGGTGGTAACGGTTTTAATGTTTTTTCTTGGATTTAAAAATGCACTATTCGTTGGATTCGCCATTCCAATGTCGATGTTTATGTCCTTAATGATTTTAAGTGCCTTAGGTTATACCTTGAACACCATGATTTTGTTTGGATTAATTATGGGTCTCGGTATGCTGGTTGACAACGGTATCGTGGTGGTTGAAAATGTATATCGACTCATGGAAGAAGAAGGCATGTCCCGTGTTGAAGCCGCTAAAAAAGGTATTGGTGAAATTGCCTACCCTATTATAATTTCAACTGTTACAACAGTAGCCGCATTTGTACCACTTGGTTTATGGCCCGGATTATTTGGTCAATTTATGAAGTATTTTCCGATAACCTTATCTGTTGTTTTGGGGTCATCGCTTGTGGTAGCGATCTTTTTCAATTCGGTTTTGGTTTCGAAATTTATGACCGTAGAAGACAAGGAAATGCCCTTAAAACGCATCATTGCCTTGTCGTCAATCGTTGGTGGAATCGGATTAATCATTCTTCTGTTCGGTGGCGCATATCGCGGTTTAGGAAGTGTCATGGTGTTTAGTGCTATTATGCTATGGGTATATCGCTTAATATTAAGAAAAGCTGCCAATCGCTTTCAAAAAAGAACCCTTTCCAAGCTTGAAAACTACTACGAAAAAACGCTGCGATTTTCACTCTATTCATGGAAGCCTTATGCCATTGTAGCTGCAACTTTTGTGTTATTAATCCTTTCATTTGCAGGTTTTGGCGTTTCAGTTGATAGTCAAAGAACAAAGATTGAATTCTTTCCAGACAATAAACCGAATCAAATTATTGTCTATATTGAATATCCTGAAGGCACCGAAATCAATAAAACCAATGAAATCACCAAATCAATTGAACAACGCGTTTACCGGATTCTAAATAATGAGGTTTACATGGATGGCGATTATAATTATATGGTTGAAAGTGCTGTTTCTCAAGTAGGTGAAGGTGCTGGCAATCCCCAAACCGACGGCGGCTCGGCGGCCGAAATGCCACATAAGGGCAAAATAACTGCCTCAATGCGTCAGTTCAAGTATCGACGCGGACAAGACAGTGAAGCTTTGCGACAAAAAGTACAAGAAGCTTTGACTGGGATTTACCCTGGTGTACTAATTTCGGTTGAAAAGGATGCCAACGGACCACCAGCAGGCTCTCCTATCAACATTGAGCTTGAAGGTAAAGATTACGACCAACTTATCGAAACGGCAGAAAACATGCGCCGTTTTATAAACAACCAAAACATACCTGGTATAGACGAACTAAAAATTGACGTTAATAAAGACAAACCAACCATGCAAGTTATTGTTGATAGACAAAAAGCTGGTGAACTTGGAGTGAGTTCTGGTCAAGTAGGTATGCAGTTGCGCAATTCCATTTTCGGAGCAAAGGCAGGTATTTATAAAAAAGATGGTGATGATTTCGATATTTATGTTCGTTTCAATGAGGAATTACGATATAATACCAGTGCTATTTTTAATCAAAATATCACCTTTAGAGATATGGCATCTGGTCAGATAAGGAACATTCCCGTATCAGCTCTTGCAAGTCAGACTAATACAAGTGGATTTAGTGCAATCAAACACAGAGATGCCAAACGGGTTGTAACCGTTTATTCAGCCTTGGCAGCTGGTTTTGTAGATGCCGCCGCCGTGGTTAATGATATTCAAAAGGAAATGGAGAGTTTTAGCCAAATGCCAGAGGGTATAAAGATTGACTACACCGGTCAAATTGAAGAACAAAATAAACAACAAAGCTTTTTAGTTGGTGCATTTTTCAAAGGTTTAGGACTTATATTCTTTATTCTTATTTTTCAGTTCAACTCAATTTCTAGACCTGCAATTATCATGTTGGCTATATTTTTAAGTTTAATTGGTGTGTTTGGTGGACTAATGATTACTGGTTGGTCGTTTGTAATTATGATGACTATGATGGGTATTATTTCTCTCGCTGGTATTGTGGTGAACAATGGGGTTGTTCTTTTAGATTATGCCCAATTATTAATCGACAGAAAGAAGGACGAACTCAATATTGAAGATTCCGAATACCTGCCAAAGGAGCATCTTTTCGAAACGATTGTAAGAGCTGGAAAAGCAAGATTACGCCCAGTTTTATTAACCGCTGTGACTACAATTTTAGGATTAATTCCATTAGCTATCGGTTTAAATATCAACTTTTTTACCCTTTTTCAAGATTTTGACGCCAACATTTATGTTGGTGGCGATAATGTTATATTCTGGGGACCTTTAGCATGGACCGTTATTTTTGGATTGGTAGTGGCAACCTTTTTAACCTTGGTTGTGGTGCCCATATTATTCTACCTTTCTATGTTACTAAAAATCTGGTTTAAAAAAACATTTAGGTCCGAATTTGAACCTAATCATCAAGACCCTGTTGTTCTAGAAGATTAATCTTTTAGAATAATCCAGATTAATAGCTTAAAAGGCCATTACAATTGTAGTGGCTTTTTTTAGTTAATACTCGCTAAACTTCATTAAATTTGCCTCTTTAAAATTGAATAATATCCTGAATTAATTCTAATTATATGTACAGAAGTCATAACTGTGGAGAATTGAGAGCATCGCACATCGACACTGAAGTAACCCTTTCCGGATGGGTCCAAAAATCAAGGGACAAAGGATTTATCATTTGGATAGATTTACGCGATCGTTATGGGGTTACCCAGTTAGTTTTTGATGAAGAACGCACGCCTAAAGCTGTTTTTAGTCAAGCAGAAAGTTTGGGTAGAGAATTTGTGATTCAGGTAAAAGGAACCGTGATTGAACGGGCTTCAAAAAATCCCAACTTACCAACTGGCGATATCGAAGTATTGGTAAAAGAACTTACTGTTTTAAATACTTCATTATTACCACCATTTACCATAGAAGACCAAACCGATGGTGGCGACGAGCTACGCATGAAATATCGTTATTTAGATATTAGAAGAAATCCTGTGAAAAACAATTTGATTTTTAGACACAAAGTAGCCCAGGCTGTTAGAAATTATTTGTCATCAAAAGATTTTATAGAAGTAGAAACACCTTACCTTATCAAATCAACTCCCGAAGGTGCACGCGATTTTGTGGTACCATCTCGTATGAATGAAGGTCAGTTTTATGCCTTGCCACAATCGCCACAAACCTTCAAGCAGTTATTGATGGTTGGCGGTATGGACAAGTATTTTCAAATTGTAAAATGCTTTAGAGACGAAGATTTACGAGCTGACAGACAACCTGAATTTACGCAAATAGATTGCGAAATGGCTTTTGTGGAACAAGAAGATATTCTAGACACTTTTGAAGGCTTAACAAGACATCTACTTAAAGAAATTAATGGTGTTGATGTAGCAAAATTCCCAAGAATGACCTATGACGATGCCATGCGACAATACGGCAACGATAAGCCCGATATAAGATTTGGAATGCAGTTTGGCGAATTAAACGAGGTTTCACAACATAAAGATTTTAACGTTTTTAATACTGCTGAATTGGTGGTTGGAATTGCAATACCAGGTGGAAATTCATTAACCAGAAAAGAAATTGACCAACTTACCGATTGGCTAAAACGCCCTCAAATTGGCGCTTTAGGAATGGTATATGTGCGGTGTAACGACGACGGAAGTTATAAATCGTCCGTAGATAAATTTTACGATGAAACTGACTTGAAGCAATGGGCCGAAATCACCAAAGCCAAAACAGGTGACTTAATTTGTGTGCTATCGGGAAACACTAACAAAGTTAGAGCGCAACTCAGCGCTTTACGTATGGAAATGGCCACACGATTGGGCTTGAGAAAGCCTAACGAATTTGCACCACTTTGGGTTGTAGATTTCCCTTTATTAGAATGGGATGAAGACACAAAGCGTTTTCATGCGATGCACCATCCATTTACCTCGCCAAAACCAGGACAATTAGAATTGCTAGACACTAATCCATCTGAAGTAAAAGCAAATGCTTACGACTTGGTACTAAACGGTAATGAAATTGGCGGTGGTTCTATTAGAATTCACGACAGAGCTACTCAGGCAATCATGCTAAAACACTTAGGTTTTACAGATGAACAAGCCAAAGCACAATTCGGATTTTTAATGGATGCATTCGAATTTGGCGCGCCACCACACGGCGGTATTGCTTTCGGATTAGATCGTTTGGTTGCTATCCTAGGTGGACAAGAAACTATTAGAGATTTTATTGCCTTTCCTAAAAACAATTCAGGACGAGATGTGATGATCGATGCACCAGCACCTCTTGATGACGAGCAATTAAAAGAATTGCACTTAAAACTCAATATATAATCCATTACTAAAATCCTGTTTATGCAGGATTTTTTGATAGATTTACTTTATGGAACAATCAAAGTTTTTCAAGCAAATACTTATTTGGAGATATAAGTACATCTCAGAAAAAAACTTTGTGTATTTCCTTGCTATTTTAATCGGTTTACTTTCTGGGCTGGTTTCTGTATTGCTCAAAAACATCACTTTTGGAATTCAGAAAGTTCTTAAATATGGCATAACGATTTCCGATAATCAGTTGTATTTTATTTTACCCATTATTGGGCTGCTACTAGTTTATTTGTTTATTAAATACGTCGCCAAGCAGGATGTTGGGCATAGTCTTTCTAACGTTCTGTATTCCATTTCTAAAAAAGATGGTATACTCAGCAAAAAAAGTATGTATTATCCGCTAATTACGGCGCCACTTACGGTTGGTTTTGGTGGTTCGGTTGGGTTACTTGGCCCGGCGATTGCTTCAGCCGCATCGGTCAGTTCTAATGTGAGTAGATGGTTTCATGCCGATAGAAAAATTAGAAGTTTACTTATTGGCTGCGCTGCTGCAGGTGCCATAGCATCCATATTCAAATCGCCCATCGCTGCTATTATTTTCGCCATTGAAGTGTTTAGTTTAGATTTAACTTTTGCTTCATTGCTGCCATTGTTGATGGCCTCCATTTCTTCGGTGCTCACCTCCTATTTTTTCTTGGGAGATGATGTGATTTTCAACTTTATGGTTTCGGATAAATTTGAAATAAAAGACACGTTATTTTTTGTAGTACTCGGCATAGGTACTGGCATTGCTTCTATTTATTTCTCAAAAATTCACTTTAAGATCACCTCACTTTTTAGTCTATTAAAATCGCGACGGCAAAAATTAATTATTGGAGGTTTGGCTATTGGCGTCATGCTCTATTTTATTCCGCCACTCTATGGTGAAGGATTTGGTTTTATCAACGATTTAATGGCTGGCGACCATATTAAGGCATTGGGTAAAACTCCTTTCGATAGCTACTTAGATAATATTTGGGTAGTGATTTTACTATTAATTGGGATAACTATTTTTAAAGCTATTGCCATGACAACTACCTTGGCGGCTGGCGGCAGCGGTGGTATAATCATTCCTACCTTAGTTATGGGTAGTGCTTTGGGAAATGTGGTTGCCAAAATTATCAATAATATTGGTTTTGAGTTTTCGGTTTCTGAATCTAATTTTACTTTGGTTGGAATGGCTGGTTTAATAGCTGGCGTACTCCATGCACCACTAACTGCTATATTCTTAATTGCCGAAATAACCGGCGGTTACCAACTGTTTGTACCACTAATGATCACAGTATCGATGTCGTTCATAATCACGAAAAACAGCTTAGAATATACCATTTACAATAAGGAACTTGCCGAAAAAGGTGCTTTACTTACCCAAGACAAAGATAAAAATGTACTCACCTTAATGAAACTTGACAATGTTATTGAGAAAGATTTTATTCAGTTACACCCTGAAATGACGCTTGGGGATATGCTGATGAAAGGTGTGTCGAAATCCAGTAGAAATTTGTTTCCTGTTACTAATGAACACGGGCAATTTATGGGAATTATTTTGTTAGATAATATAAGATCAGTAATGTTCGACCAAAGTCTATACGAATCAACAACTGTAGAAACTTTTATGCACAGTCCACCTGATTTCATTATTTATGAAAAAGACGATATGAAAGCCGTTATGGAAAAGTTTCAAAGCTCGAAAGCTTGGAATCTGCCCGTAATAAAAGACAACAAATATTATGGTTTTGTTTCAAAGTCTAAACTACTCACTGCTTATCGCAATGAATTGATTAACTTTACATCTTGAAATAGAGCTATCGGCTAATTATAAATTCTACTGAACTTTTAAGGAAATGAAAACGCTAATATGGATATGCTTTATTGCTTCTTTTGGAGCAATATTATTCGGCTTCTTTACCGAATACGAGTACTCGCAAAAAATTATTGGTTTTGGGGTTATTGGGTTATTTTTTGTTGTGTTTCCGCTGTTTTCATACTACCGTTGGAAAGACAAAAAAGTAGAAGACTATATGCTTACTAAAGAAAATATTGATAAAATGCGTGAAAATCAGCGTAAAAGCAAATACGACATTTGAAAAATTTTCATTCAATTTCGGCTTGTATCCAATTTAATTATACCTTTATATTATAATTTTTTATTTTTATTAGCATGACTGGAACAGTTAAATTTTTTAATGAATCGAAAGGATTTGGATTCATCACCAACGACACAACACGCAAGGACATCTTCGTACATGTGTCTAGCCTAAACGGATTAAACCTAAAAGAAGGTGACAAAGTAGAGTTTTCTGAAGAAGATGGCAGAAACGGAAAAGTTGCCGCGAATGTGAAGAAAATCTAATTTCTATACAGGTTTTTAATGTTGAAAACGCCCGGTGATAACTAGGCGTTTTTTGTTAATTCAAATTTCTTTTAGCTATAAAAAACCGTCGCATAATTTCTTGTGCTTCCGTTTCTAAAACACCCCCAACCATTACTGTTTTTGGGTGTAACTTTGAATTAAGCGCAATGCAACCTCTAGTTTCATCTCGCGCACCATAAACAATTCTACTGATTTGTGACCAGTACAAAGCTCCAGCGCACATTTGACACGGTTCTAAAGTAACATAAAGCGTACATCCATGCAAATATTTACCTCCTAGATAGTTGGCTGCAGCTGTTATAGCTTGCATTTCGGCATGCGCGGTAACGTCGTTTAACATTTCTGTCAAGTTGTGCGCTCTGGCAATAATTTTATTATCTACAACGATTACCGCTCCAACAGGAACTTCATTTTTTGAATACGCCAATTCAGCTTCTTGAAAAGCTCTTTTCATGAAATACACATCGTCATAAATCAGCTCCATTTTTAATAGTGATTATCGCTTGATGATTTTTTCAGTAATGTTGAACCCTTCTCCAACAATTGAAATAAAATACCAGCCTGAGTTCAATCTAGTAACATCGATTTGAACATCCAAGTCTAAATTAATGTTCAAATTTTGAATTAATCTACCATTTATATCATAAATGGACAGAGCTGCTTCACCGTAATACGACGAAGATGAAATATTGATAAAGTTTTCAGTTGGATTTGGATAAATTTTAAATGAGTTCCTTATAAAGTCATCGGTGCTTAAGCTATTACAACTCTCTAATGTTTCTAAAAAACTCGGGGGCAACGTAAAATCCTGAAGCTGGTCATTTCTTTCAGTACTCAAGCCTTGATCGGCATTAAAACCCATGCCACGTTGAGCAAAAACCTCCCAAATTAAACATTGATCTTCACCACCAGTAAGCGCTAATTCTGCGGCAAGAATAGCATCTCTTCCATCGATAAAACCTGGTTGGCATGGCTGTAATTTCAGTCCATCCAAAACTACCTGCATTACTTTATTATTACCACCATTTCCATTGTACAAATCTGGGTCAAATCCGTATTTATCAATATATGCCCATGTTAGATCCCAGAGAGTGGTTGCCCATACAAATCCAACCCCATGAGGAACTGATAATCCTGGATTATTCGTATCATTATATGTGAATGGATTAACAGCGAAATCAGTAGAATACCTTGCGGGTCTGATACCACTGCCGTTTGTGTTTTGCCCAATAACATAGGTGCCAATACCACGACCCATTTCAGGAATATCTGAAGATTTCATAGTGACCATTAAACCGAGCCAATCAGACCATCCCTCGCCCATTTGTTCACTATTAAATAAGCAATTAACTGTAGCCGGTCCTGCTGTTAATCTCGTTGATATACCATGCCCGTATTCATGGGCGATGATAGCATTATCAAAATCACCATCTTTTTGATAAGGCGGTGCAGCGACCAAGGATGCATTAATGGTTTCGCCGTTTATTAATGCTGTGATTATTTGTTCGCCTATAGTTTGATTCACCATTATGGAAGGAATTGTAACTTGTTGACCAACCGCTCCAGGACCCATAGCAATTGGGGCATCAGGAACATTGTTTACCATAATTACCGCGAGTGCACCCTCGTTCTCTGCTGCAAGAACTTTAGCTCCAAATTCACAACCACCTCGACGTATAACCACAATTTTACCGTTTAAACTACTTCCGTTAAAAATGGCGTCGCAGGCATCAAAAAAATCAGTTGAAGCGCCTGAATTATCATCAATTGCTAGAGCCAAATTTTCTGTTAAAGGTGTTGGAGATAGTGGGTCACCAAAGGTGGCTGAAACTCCTGTGTATTCACCTGCTAAATTTCCGCTGTTGATAATAAACGGATTGCCGGCCGGACCAGAACCAGTCCACAAAAACATAGTCATTCCAGGGTTCTGACCATCTGGCGGTGTTCCAAATGTCGCGTTATTTAAGCCACTTCCATCTTGTGCGTCGGCAAAAACAAAATCACCCCCTAAACCGCCTTTCCCATAATTGTTTTCTTGAAAATTCCCGCTCTGTTCGTCAAAACCGTAATGATAAAATATATCATGCATCAAATTATTAGCATAGAACAAATTGGTTATTGCCGCATCTTCATAAAAAGCTGGTGGTTGATTTAAATTTAATTCGAAATCAAAATTTAATGCCGCAGTTCCGTCAGGTGAAAACCCGACTTGATTTGTGCCGCTTCTATCTTCTTGTGCCCAAACATTATTGCCTCTTGTAATTGTAAATTCTGGACCTGCAACACCATCCGTATCATGCCAGCCAAAAGGTGATGCTAGCTCACTCGCTGGCTCTATGACAAGTTGTCTAGAACCATGTATCGGGCTTTCTACAGGAAACGGAAAGACATTGTATTGCGAATTATCATTTGCAGTTAACATTGAAGCGGCATTGCTCATTGAAAATTCTTGTGGGATTTCCACATGTTGATGTGTTTCATGATTGGCATCGCCAAAGTTACAGGTCACAATAAAATCTTGTACATCTAAAATTTCTCCATTAACAGCATCCAATCGTACTGTCCACCAATTTCTAGCAGATAAATCATAAATACTTAAATCCCAAACTAATACTAGTCTTCCTGCATTATTGTGAAATAACATGAGTTCAACCGGAATATCAACCCGTGAAATATTACCAGAACTGAACAAAAATTTATTGTTTACATAAGTTTTTAGATTTACATTCTGCACAGCCGATAAACCAAGATGTACTGCTAATTTTTCAATCGCATTCTGTGCGGTTATTTGAGGCGATGTTGTATTGACCTTTTCGGCGACACCTCCTAAAAATCTATTGGCAAAATAGAACACCTTTTCGTCCTTGATAGCTAAACTGGAAATGGCATTATAAATTTTAATACCTTGAAACTGCTGATTTAAATACAAATGGGTGATTTTTGTGCTTTTAGAGTACACTTCATTTTGTATTAATAAATCTTGAATATCTGGATTTGTTAAGTTATGGGATGAAAGATGTTCTTCTAAATAGTTATTTACCAATGGCTCAAAAGGTGAATTAGTTAGTTGAACTTGGGCATTTAAAGTGGAAATAAACCAGAATATTATAACCACGAAACCGTAAGGAGTGTACTTTTTTGTCATAAAATAATTTTTCTTTTTCGCGCTTAATTACGAAAACGAAACTAGGCAATTTACAAATATTTATAATAAATGTTTACATCCTATTTCATAATTTTACCAATTGGAATATTTTATGACTTACACATATTTAAATAGTATTAACTCACCTAAAGATCTTAGACACCTTAATTCACTTGATCTTAAGCGATTAATAGAAGAGTTGCGACATTTCATCATCAATATAGTAGCTACCAAGGAAGGTCATTTGGGTGCAAGCCTCGGTGTGGCCGAGTTAAGTGTAGCACTTCATTTTGTCTTCAATACACCCGAAGATTTACTTATTTGGGATGTTGGGCATCAAGCTTACTGTCATAAAATCTTAACTGGTAGGCGCGATAATTTTCAAACCAATAGACAACTTAACGGTATTAGTGGTTTTCCAAAACGTGAAGAAAGTGTTTATGATACTTTTGGCACTGGACATTCATCCACTGCTATTTCAGCTGCTTTAGGTATGGCCATTGCATCGCAATTAAAAGGCGAAACCGAAAAACAACATATTGCAGTTGTGGGCGATGCTTCAATAGCAAGCGGTATGGCATTTGAAGGTTTAAACCATGCTGGTGTAACCAACGCTAATTTATTGGTAATTCTAAACGATAATGCCATTGGAATTGACCCTAGCGTTGGCGCACTTAAACAATATTTAACCAATGTTAAAAAAGGCGTCAACGGTCAAGATAATATTTTTGAAGCTTTAAAATTCGACTACACAGGACCAATAAACGGACATGATCTTGATACTTTAATTATGGAACTACAACATTTAAAAAGCGTAAAAGGGCCTAAACTGCTTCACGTTATTACGACCAAAGGAAAAGGACTTAAGCAAGCCGAAGAAAATCAGGTGATCTATCACGCTCCAGGAAGATTCAATGCGATTACAGGAGACATAGATAAAAAAGCCGAAACCATTCAGCCACCTAAATTTCAGGATGTTTTTGGGCATACTATTGTAGAACTTGCCAAACTAAATGATAAAATTATTGGAATAACTCCTGCCATGCCAACAGGTAGTTCTTTAAAATATATGATGCACGAAATTCCAGAACGTGCTTTTGATGTAGGAATTGCTGAACAACATGCCGTTACCTTCGCGGCGGGTATGGCAACGCAAGGGTTTATCCCATTTTGTAATATTTATTCAACATTTCTTCAACGCGCTTACGACCAGGTTATTCACGATGTGGCGTTACAAAATCTACCAGTAATTTTTTGTTTAGATCGCGCAGGATTGGTTGGTGAAGATGGTGCTACACATCATGGTGTTTTTGATTTGGCGTATTTAAACTGTATTCCAAATCTTATTATTGTTGCACCGAGAAATGAAGTGGAATTACGAAACATAATGTACACTTCCCAATTGGGTTTAAAACAGCCGATTGCCATTCGATATCCTCGTGGTCGTGGCACGGAAATAGATTGGAAGCAACCTTTTTCACAAATAAAGATTGGTAAAGGTTTATGTTTGAAAAAAGGAACTAAAATTGGGGTAATTTCACTAGGAGCCACCGCAAACGATGTTCAAATAGCGATTTCTAATTGTACAAATCCTGAAGCAATTGCTCATTATGACTTGAGATTTATGAAGCCATTAGACACTGGTCTGCTCAAAGAGATTTTCAGCAATTTTCAAGATGTAATAACCATTGAAGACGGCTGTTTAATAGGCGGTTTTGGCACTTTAATTAAAAACTTTGCCTTCGATAATAAATATAATGCTAACATTATAAGCATGGGAATTCCAGATAAATTTATTGAACATGGAACTGTCAATGAACTTAAAGCATTGGCTGCCATAAGTCATGAAGCAATTCTCATAGAAATTGATAAAATGCTTAATCTTCCTCGTCTAAAGTAGCGAGGTTTGGATGGTTATTCTCATCGTAGATTTCAACATTTTGAGTCGGTTGGGCTTTACCACTTTTGGTAATATCCTCAATCATTAAAAATAGAGCGACCGCCACAAACAAGATAACAAATGCTCCTAAAATGTTTTTTTTCATAATAAAAGATTCAGGGTTGACACTTCAAATATATAAATTTATCGCTAAAACGCAAAAATAATCGATAAAATTAACATTTAAACGCATTATCCCATCTAATTTCAAAAGTAATTATTGCCAAAACCTGTTTGAAACTATTTAAATTAAAGTTATTGAATAGGATATCAACA
>NZ_DAISXK010000056.1:0-16118 GCF_036825875.1 Paucihalobacter sp.
AATTTTAATTTTAAGTTACAATAACTTAAGTAGGTTAATAATTAGTTGTTTAGTTGAATTTAATTGTTTATTGTTAATTTGTTGCTGCATTCTGAGTTATTTCAGTTCCCATATAATCTTGAACTGTTCTGAAACCAATATAACTTCTAGCCGAATCGGCATATTCATAATCTCTCGTGCTAACTTGTAAGAAGTACGCTACGTCTTTCCATGAGCCTCCTCTTACTACCTTTCGGTTGTTGTTTTTGTCATTCACGTTTGGATTAATAGTTGAAGAATATTCGTAGGATCCTGGGTCGTATGAACCATGAACCCATTCCGATACGTTGCCTGCCATATTGTATAGGTTGAAATCGTTAGGATCGTAAGACTTCGCTTCAACGGTATATAAGGCTTGATCTGCTGCGTAATCACCACGCAATGGTTTGAAGTTTGCCATAAAACAACCTCTATCGTTTTTAGCATAAGGACCACCCCAAGGATAGGTTGCACCTTGCAAGCCACCACGAGCGGCATATTCCCATTCAGCTTCTGAAGGCAATCTATATTTATTTACAGGTTGCTTGCCTTTACTTTTTCTAAATCCGTTGTGATATAAAGTTCTCCATTGGCAAAAAGCGTTTGCTTGTTTCCAGGTAACTCCAACCACTGGATAATCTCCGTAAGCATCGTGCCAGAAGTAATCGTTGTGCATTGGTTCATTATAAGAATATGCGAAATCTCTAATCCAAGCAGTTGTATCAGGATAAATTTCAACGTCTTCTTGAGTTATAAAATCTGAACGTTTTAGATTTTTATTTTTTGCAGCAGCTTCAATATCCATATCGGTATAGCGGAACTTAAATTGCTTCACATTCCAGGTTCTAACACCGTTGTAAGATTCTTCTAGTGGTAAATACATCGAATCCATTACTTCAGCGTAATATTCGTCTGGATAGTCATCTGTTTTAAAAATTAAGTCAACACGCTTATTAACCTTTCTTCCATCATAATCTAAAGAAAAAGAATAATAGTTATCGTACATATATTTTTCGTAAACATTCATTTCATCAGGATTTGCATCTAAAAACGCAAACTCACCTGTACCACCGTCTCCTGGTACTAAAGCGAAATCATCAGCAATAATCGCTAACTTTCTTCTGATAATAGAATCTCTAACCCAGTGAACAAACTGACGGTATTCACTATTTGTGATTTCAGTTTCATCCATATAAAAGGCTCTTACGGTCGCCGTTCTGGTCGGCGCATCGTTAATTCCGGCAATATCATCGTCGGATTTTCCCATTATAAAAGCACCACCAGGAACTAAAGTCATACCATAAGGTTTTTCTGGGTGCCATTTTTTTCCTTTTACTCCTACTAATTGACCACGATCACCTGAATTACAACTGGTGATGAAGGCAATAACTGTAATAAGTAAAACAAACTTCTTTATATTCATAGAAACTCGAGGTTAAATTAGTTGTCGTTAATTACAAGGGCGTAAACATATCTATATATTTTCAATTACGCAACTTTTTTTTCATAATATTTGCATTTCGTCCTATAAAAAATACATTTTATCGATGAAACGCATGTTAAATTTAGGTAAACTAAATATTCAAAAACTATTCTTCTTATACGCTTTATACCATCTTTCTGGTATTTTACCATGACTTGCATCAGTGTAATCTTGATGCATGCAAGGTAATAACGTGTGCTTCTTTAATTTATTATTGACGTCTGGTAAAAAAGGAATTTCAATCCACCAGCGTCCTGTTTTTATACTTTTTATAAATATAAGCTCTTCATCTTCCACCAACACATTATATTTTTGATAATCATTCAAGTTTGAAAAACTATCGTCTTTGATACGACAATTTACGCCTTCAATAAAATACCATAGAATTTGAGCCATCAGCATATCGGTTACTTCATTGGGCGCAAACTTGTATTCGTATATACCAAAGGTTCTAACTTTGTTGCTAATTCCGGCGTATCTGGCAATAGCGCAGATTTGTTGACCGCTAAATCCATTTGGTGAATATTGCTGCTTTCTACCTACTTCGGATGCTTTAACTGATTTTAGATCTAAGCCCACAATGGTTGCATCGCGCATTACTGGTTCTACCAGCTGCGTATTAGAGGTGATTTCACCCAAGCGGTAAGCTTCAAAGTAGAGCTTATCCATCAAATCTATTTCTTCTTGAGAATTAAAATAGGTTTGATAACCAATAACGCTGTAATTAAAAAGATTGTAGGGTTTGTCTAAAATGACTTTTCCTAAATAACTGTTGTTTTTTATAGGAAGATTAGAATCGCCTAAATCAAAATTGGTATCTACATTTACAATATTTACCATAGGCGTAATCGTATCAAAAGCGCGATAAACAGCATACATTAAATCTTGACTGCCACCAATGAGAAGAGGAATTATCTGTTTCTCAACCAGAATTGAAATTGCTGTTTTAAGTGCAAAATAGGTATCCTCAACGCTCTCACCAGGTTTGATATCTCCTAAATCTGCTAGTTGGGTATGCCAATTACCTGGAAATAATTGGTATAGGGAAGTCCGCACAGCATCAAAATTGAGCTGCTCAGCCATATAATTAACATCATTTCGGTTTTCGAGAACGCCTAAAATTGCAATTTGAATATCTTCTAAATCTGGGAGGCCATTTTGCTTGGAATGAATTTTACACTTTTTTCCGAGAGATTGCGGTGTATTGAGTTCGTTTTTAGCAATAACGAATTCAGAAACAGGCGAGAGAAAATCAAAATTCATATAACTAATGAGGGTAATAGTATATTTATTCTGCCAAAGTTAATTAAAAAATAAGTTTTCCTATTTCTTTTTTGCGGTTGTTTTCTTCGAAGTAGCTTTTTTAACAGTTTTTTTCTTAGGAGTTTTACTTTCGATAAGTTCTTGTGCCTTTTCTAAAGTGATTTTAGAAGCATCAACCGATTTGTCCAGTTCTATTTTGATTTTACCTTTGATGATGTTGTGACGTCCCCAACGCGCTTTTTCAACAGTAATACCTTCCTTTTCCCAATGGTTGATAATTTTATCTTTGTCTTTCTGAATTTTATCCTCAATTAAGGTTTGAACATCCTCAAATGACAAATTATCCCAATCGTATTTTTTATTGACATTTATAAAGGTATTGTCCCATTTAATAAATGGACCAAATCTCCCTTTACCTTTAATCACAGGTTTGTCTTTGTAAGTAAAAATTGGCGCATCTGCTTCTTCCTTTTCTTTAATTAAGTCGATTGCATCGTCCATTTCAACACTCAACGCATCTACACCAGGCGGTAATGACACAAACTTCTTACCATAACGAACATAAGGTCCAAATCTGCCATTATTAACTTCCACTTCTTCATTTTTATAAGTACCTAGCTGTTTTGGCAGCTTGAACAAATCCATAGCATCTTCAAAAGTAATGGTATTGAGCTGCTGGTCGGGCGATAGACTTGCAAATAATGGTTTTTCTTCTTCCTCGGCTGTACCTATTTGTACCATAGGGCCAAATTTACCCAATCGTACACTTACTTGTCTTCCGGTTTTTGGGTCGGTACCAAGCACGCGCTCTCCTGATTCGCGTTCAGCATTTTCTTGTACATCGGTGACATTGGGATGAAATTTATCGTAAAACGTACGCATCATTTTGGTCCAATCTTCTTTGCCTTCAGCAATATCGTCAAAATCTTCTTCTACTTTGGCCGTAAAATTATAGTCAAGAATACTTTCAAAGTGATTGACTAAAAAATCGGTAACAATCATTCCAATATCGGTAGGTACTAATTTTCCCTTATCTGAACCAACTTTTTCAGAAAGGACCTTTTCAGTAACCTTTCCGTTTTTTAAAGTGGATTGTATATATTTTCTTTCAACACCATCAACAGTTCCTTTTTCAACGTAATTTCTATTTTGTATGGTTGAAATGGTTGGTGCGTAGGTTGACGGTCGGCCAATACCTAATTCTTCTAACTGTTTTACCAGTGACGCTTCAGTGTATCGGTATGGTGGTCTTGTAAATCGTTCTGTGGCGGTAATATAATTATTAGTGAGGCGCTCATTTAACTTCATTGCTGGCAACATGCCTTCCTGCTCTGTATCTTCATCGTCTGTACTTTCAAGATAAACTTTTAAAAACCCTTCAAATGTAATGACTTCACCATTGGCAGTAAATTGTTCTTTATGGGTTGAAGCTTCAATTTTAACATTGGTCCGCTCCAACTCTGCGTCACTCATTTGTGAGGCGATGGCGCGTTTCCATATTAATTCATACAATTTTGCTTGGTCACGCTCAACATTTACTGAGTTTTGACCAAAATTGGTAGGTCTGATTGCCTCGTGTGCTTCTTGTGCGCCTTTGCTTTTTCCTTTGTACTGGCGTGTTTTGCTAAATTTTGCACCATAACTTTTATTAATTTCTTCGGCAGCGGCGTTTTGCGCTTCTACAGATAAATTAACACTATCCGTTCTCATATAAGTAATAAAACCCGCTTCGTATAAACGTTGCGCGGCACTCATGGTTCTGCTAACTGAAAAGCCCAATTTTCTTGACGCTTCCTGTTGCAAGGTAGAAGTTGTAAATGGAGGCGACGGCGATTTTTTAGCTGGTTTTTTATCGAGACTCCCAACTTTAAACGTCGCATCTACATTGCGCTCTAAAAACTTAGAAGCTTCCTCCTTTTTAGAAAAGTTTGAATTGAGTTTTGCTTTAAATGTTTGCCCGGCTTCATTGGCAAATTCGGCATCAATCCTGAAAGATGCAACGGGATTAAATTCTTGAATTTCGCGCTCTCTTTCAACAATTAGCCTCACCGAAACCGACTGCACGCGGCCTGCGGAAAGTCCGCCTTTAACCTTGCGCCATAACACTGGTGACAGTTCGTAACCTACAATTCTGTCTAATACACGACGTGCTTGTTGCGCATCAACTAAATTATAATCTATTTCACGTGGATTGGCTATGGCTTTATCGATGGCCGATTTAGTAATTTCATGAAAAACAATACGCTTTGTTTTTGCTTTATCAAGTTTTAATTCTTCTGCTAAATGCCAAGCAATGGCTTCTCCCTCGCGATCCTCATCACTTGCCAGCCACACCATATCGGCCTTATTCGCTAGCTCCTTCAATTTTTTTACAACGTCGCGCTTATCTTTAGAAACTTGATATTTAGGTTTAAAATCACCATCTACATCAACACCTAATTCTTTGGAAGGCAAATCTGAAATATGTCCAAAACTGGACGCTACAGTATAATCTTTTCCAAGAAATTTTTCAATGGTTTTTGCTTTTGCGGGTGACTCAACGATTACAAGATTCTTTGACATGCTTTGCTTTTTAAGGATACAAATGTATATGAAAATTGAGATACAAACCTAATTTGGTCTCGAATACCAAAAATAAACTCTTTTAATTTTAGTTCATTTTCAACGACTAAGGACTAGAATTTCAAATTAATTTAAAAACTTAAATCACAATCCAGATAATTTTCTTTGGTGATGCCTCAATTTTTTGATTCGTTGAGGTAATTAACCTTAATTGCGTCAATTATCAACCTTGAACAATAAATATTTCAACTACAAATCAAGGCTTATTGACCAATTTGAATTAAAAAAACACGCTGACAATTTGTCACAATTCCAATTTATACCGTATCTTTGCAAACTTATTGATTAGTAGGCTGTATTGAAATAACTATGGAAAAAATCATTGACGAAAACAAACAAGGCGAACAACTTATTCTTGAAGCAAAACCCGAGAATACACGCAAACTTTTTATAGAAAGTTATGGTTGCCAAATGAATTTTAGCGATAGTGAAATTGTCGCTTCCATTTTGGCCAACAATGGTTACAATACTACACAAAACCTCGAAGAAGCTGACCTTGTTTTAGTGAACACTTGTTCAATTAGAGACAAAGCTGAACAAACGGTTAGAAAACGTTTGGAAAAATATAACGCCGTCAGAAAAATAAATCCTACCATGAAAATTGGCGTTCTGGGCTGTATGGCCGAACGATTAAAAAGCAAGTTTCTTGAAGAAGAAAAAATGGTAGATCTGGTGGTTGGACCCGATGCTTATAAAGATTTACCTAATTTATTAGAAGAAGTTGACGAAGGTCGCAATGCCGTTAATGTGATTTTATCTAAAGATGAAACCTATGGCGATATTGCGCCAGTCCGACTTAACTCCAACGGTGTTACTGCTTTCGTATCAATCACCCGTGGCTGCGATAATATGTGCACCTTCTGCGTGGTGCCTTTTACAAGAGGTCGTGAACGCAGTCGCGAACCTCAAAGTATTTTAGATGAAATTAAAGATCTTTGGCAACGTGGTTTTAAAGAAATTACACTTCTTGGTCAAAATGTAGATAGCTATCTTTATTATGGTGGCGGACTCAAAAAAGACTATGAAAAAGCCAGTGACATACAAAAAGCAACTGCCGTAAACTTTGCGCAGTTATTAGATGCGTGTGCAACTCAGTTTCCTAAAATGCGATTTAGGTTCTCTACATCCAATCCACAGGATATGACTTTAGACGTCATCGATACCATGGCTAAGCACCATAATATTTGCAATTATATTCACTTGCCTGTTCAAAGTGGTAGCAATCGTATTCTTAAGGCGATGAACCGCCAGCACACGCGTGAGGAATATTTTGAATTAATAGACAACATTAAAACACGCATCCCTGATTGCGGCATCAGTCAAGATATGATAACCGGATTTCCAACTGAAACTGAAGAAGATCATCAAGACACCTTAAGTTTAATGGAACGCGTCAAATACGATTTTGGATTTATGTTTGCCTATTCTGAGCGACCAGGCACCTTGGCCGAAAGAAAAATGGCAGACGATATACCTGAAGAAACAAAAAAACGTCGTTTGCAGGAAATTATTGACCTACAACGCGAACACAGTTATTTTAGAACACAACAACACCTAGGTAAAGTTGAGGAAGTGCTGATTGAAAAATCATCCAAAAAATCTGAGGCACATTGGTCAGGCAGAAACAGCCAAAATACCGTAGTGGTTTTTCCTAAAGAACATTACAAACCTGGTGATTTTGTAAACGTAAGAATTACTGATTGCACCAGCGCAACACTTATTGGTGAGGCTGTTGGCTATTCAAATATGAACAATTAACCCAAACCAATGAAACAACTCATCCTAATTTTATTATCAATCACCATTTTTACAGCTTGCGACAACGAACCGCTTGACGCGGATGTTGTTAACAACAACGAAAACAATAATGGAAACGGCAATAACAACGGCAATAACAATAACGACGACCCATTAGCACTTAGTCAGTACAGTTACGACATGAATTCAACAGTACCTCTTTTTGGAACCATCATTGTAAACACCGATTTTAATTTTAACGCCAACAATCGTGCAAGTACAGCAACTGTTGCCTCCACATTTTTCGGAACAACTTCTACAGAAAATTTGAGTTTTTCGCGCGATAATGCAGGTCGAGTTACCGGTTTTACGAGTGTTTCTTCTGGAGTGACTACCAATGAAACAATACTAACCTACAGCGATGGTAATATTTCAGAAATAGATTATAATTATATTCCAGACGATGAAGATGATTACACCTATAACTTTAGCTATAATGGTAATACCGTTACCCAAACCGAAGTTGGCTCTAATATTTCAACCGTTTTCACTTTCAACAACAGCAATCAATTAGTGAAAAAGGAATCTTTTGATGGTACCAACGCTATTCTCACCGAGGTATTGAGCTATGATGGTAATGGAAATTGCATAGCATCTGTTATTTCCGGGGAAGATAACACTTCTTCTGATTTTGTTTTCGACATCAACACCAATCCACTTAAAGAAGCCTTTAGCGATCAATATTACCTTTCATTTTTTAACGACGATTATTTAGACGAAGTTGGCAGTACCTTGGCACAATTTGCAAGTTCTAACAACTGGATAGGTATTACTACACCAGAGGGCACGGTGAATTTCACTATTACTTACGACAACGACACCAAGATTACTAGCCGAGGTGGAAGTTACGATTTGGGAGATGGTGTATTAATTGAACAGTCTGAAACCTTTCAATTTGTTAACTAATTAATGAGATTTCCGCATACGCGGAAATTTAAAATATGGAATCAACGCAAGTTATAAAACAACGTTTTGGAATTATTGGAAATGATCCAAAACTAAACCGTGCCATAGAAAAGGCCATTCAGGTAGCACCAACTGATATTTCGGTTTTGGTTACGGGTGAAAGTGGTGTTGGTAAAGAAAGTGTTCCTAAGATAATTCACCAATTGTCACACCGTAAGCATGCCAAATATATTGCCGTAAACTGTGGCGCCATTCCTGAAGGCACCATTGATAGCGAGCTTTTTGGTCACGAGAAAGGCGCGTTTACTGGCGCTACTCAAACACGAAATGGTTATTTTGAAGTTGCTGATGGCGGCACTATATTTTTAGATGAAGTTGGGGAATTACCGCTTACAACCCAGGTGCGTTTATTGCGGGTTTTAGAAAATGGCGAATTTTTAAAAGTAGGGTCCAGTCAGGTTCAAAAAACCGATGTGCGAATCGTTGCAGCCACCAACCTCAACATGTTTGAGGCTATTAAAAAGGAAAAATTCCGAGAAGATTTATATTATAGGTTGAGCACCGTAGAAATTTCATTGCCACCACTTCGTGACCGGAAAGAAGATATTCATTTGTTGTTCAGAAAATTTGCTAGCGATTTTGCTTCCAAATACAAAATGCCTCCCATCAAACTTTCTGATGACGCCGTACTTTTACTTCAAAAATACCGATGGAACGGAAACATTAGACAATTGCGCAATGTGGCCGAACAGCTCTCTGTACTTGAGCACGAACGCAATATTTCAGCCACATCTTTACGTGGATACTTACCGCAGAGTGACAGCTATTTACCTGCCGTTGTAGGTAAAACAAAGACTGAAAGCGACTTTAGCAACGAACGCGAAATTCTATATAAGGTATTGTTTGATATGAAAAGTGACCTAAACGACCTTAAAAAGTTAACTATGGAACTTATGAAATCAGGCAATGCCAACGACGTTCAAAAAAATAACGAAAGTCTAATTCAAAAAATTTATGGTGAAGAAGACGATATAGATTTTGAAACGCCTGACGAGGATATGGACGTTCTCAGTATACCTGAACGTACCGAAATTATTGAAAAGGATACTAATACTGCTAGCGATAAATACGATTTTGCTGAAGAAATTGAAGAAGAAGAAACACTGTCATTACACGATAAAGAATTAGAACTTATCAAGAAATCTCTTGAACGCCATAGTGGCAAACGAAAACTTGCCGCTGCGGAATTAGGCATAAGCGAACGTACCTTGTACCGAAAAATTAAACAATATGACTTGTAACGGGTCGTTAAGTTTTAAATAACGTAATATTATAAATGAAAACATATCAAATTATTTGCTTTTTAATAGCTTGTACCTTATTTCAAAACTGTGGATTTTACTCCTTTACAGGTGCCGATACTGGAACCGCAGAAAGCTTTCAGGTTAACTTTTTCCAAAATAACGCGCCTCTTATTGAACCAGGTCTTGATATTGACTTCACTAATGCTTTACAGGATTTAATTCAAAATCAAACCAAATTAAGTTTGGTTAATTCTGGAGGCGATTTAATTTATGAAGGCGAAATTGTTGAATATAGAATCTCGCCAACAACTGCAATTGCTGGCGATAGAGCCGCACAAAACCGTTTAACCATAACTGTTCAGGTTCGGTTTTTTAATAATACTAAAGAAGAAGCCAATTTTGATCAACGCTTCTCTTTCTTTTTTGATTACGAAGGAGCAGAACAACTTATTGGTTCTCAAAAAGACACTGCAGTTGCCGAGATTTTTGAACGTATCACCCAAGATATTTTTAACGCCTCCTTAGCCAATTGGTAACAACATGACAGCAGAAAACTTTACATATTTACTGCAACATCCCGAAAAAATTAATTCGGAAGAAACAAATGCAGTCTCAAATATCACTGAACAGTTTCCCTATTTTCAGCCTGCGCACGCCTTATACCTTAGAGGTCTTAAAAACAAAGAAAGTTTTAAATACAACCAACAACTTAAAACCACCGCATCAATTACAACAGACAGGAGTGTTCTATTTGATTTTATAACTTCCGAAATATTTAATCAAAACGAAATTTCGGAACAAATCAAACGCAACTCCGAGCAAATTAAAAACATTACGGTCTTTGAAGTTGAAGATATCTCAGTTGAAAAAAGCGTTACTATAGACGATGCTTTAAAGCAGCACATACAAGCCAGTGAAGGCGTATTAGACCCTTATTTATTCGAAACTAAAAAAGAAAAAATAACCGAGTCCAATCCGATAATCTCTGTAGATGTTTCTGAAATTGAAGAGGTAGAAAATACTTTAAATATTGGCAAACCATTGGAGTTTGATAAAACGGAAACGCATTCATTTACAGAATGGTTAAAAATTACTTCATTTAAACCTATCGAACGCGATGAAGTGCGGTCAACATCCGAGAAAACAGACGAAACTAGTTTGCCGATTACAAAAAAAATGGCGTTAATTGATAAGTTTTTACTAAACAATCCAAAAATTGAACCTGTGAAAACAGCACCAGTAAAACCGATTGTATTAGCAGACCATAACAAGAGCGACGGCTTTATGACAGAGACCTTAGCTAGGGTTTACCTAGAACAAAAAAACTACGATAAAGCAATGCAGTCTTATAAAATTTTAAGTTTGAAATATCCAGAAAAAAGTGGTTTCTTTGCAGACCAAATTAAAAAGGTAAAAGAATTACAAGAAAAAAATAATTTATAATGGGCAATTTTACAATCTTCTTAATACTAATAGTGGCAGTGTCATTTTTATTAGTTGTAGTCATTATGGTTCAAAATCCAAAAGGTGGCGGACTCTCTTCATCATTCGGCGGCGGCGGAACGCAACAATTAGGTGGTGTTAAAAAAACAGGCGACTTTTTAGATAAAAGCACCTGGGCTTTGGCTACTTTACTTTTAGTACTTATTCTACTTTCTAATTTTGCCATTCCAGGAATTGGTGGCGATGTAGAATCCAAAGCACTTAAAGATAGTAATACAACTACTGCGCCTGTTAATGTGCCAGCACCAACAACCAACGACAACACAGACAGCAACCAAGAATAAATTGGTTACGGTAAATAAAATTCTAAAGTCAGCTTCTTAAGCTGGCTTTTTTTTTGAAATCATCCCAATGTTTAACAACCTTATTACTGACAGTTTTTATCAACATTTCCAAAGCCTATGAAACTTTGTCAGTAAAGTGCTAGTGGCATATTTTTAGCTAATTCATGAATAGTAAAAACAATTTTAATTCATTTAAAAAAACATATTGAATATGGGCTTAAAAATCAAACCTTTAGCAGACAGAGTTCTTGTTGAACCAATGGAAGCTGAAACTACAACAGCTTCGGGAATTATCATTCCAGACAACGCCAAAGAAAAACCACAAAAAGGCAAAGTTATCGCCATTGGAACTGGAAAGATAGATGAACCGTTAACGGTTAAAATTGGCGACAGCGTCCTTTACGGAAAATACTCTGGCACCGAGTTAAAACTTGAAGGAAAAGATTATTTAATGATGCGCGAAAGCGATATTCTTGCAATTATTCCTTCGTAAGTCGGAATCTCAGAATCAATAAATCTAATCTCAATTACAGTTTAGATCATTATCTGTTTTCAATAAAAAAACAAATCAATTTATTAACGAAATACCTGCCTGCGCAGGTATAAAAAATTAACAATTATGGCAAAAGATATAAAATTTGATGTAGATGCACGTGACGGGTTGAAACGTGGTGTTGATGCATTAGCAAATGCAGTAAAAGTAACCCTAGGACCAAAAGGAAGAAATGTAATAATAAGCAAATCTTTCGGAGCACCGCAAATCACTAAAGACGGTGTAACTGTTGCAAAAGAAATTGAATTAGAAGATGCACTTGAAAATATGGGTGCACAAATGGTAAAAGAAGTAGCCTCAAAAACGAATGATTTGGCAGGTGACGGAACTACAACCGCAACTGTTTTGGCACAAGCTATCGTAAAAGAAGGTTTGAAAAACGTTGCTGCTGGCGCCAATCCTATGGATTTAAAACGCGGTATCGATAAAGCGGTATTAGCTATTACCGAAGATCTTGAAAAACAAGCCAAGAAAATTGGAAATTCTTCCGAAAAAATAAAGCAAGTTGCTTCTATTTCTGCCAATAACGATGACACTATTGGTGAACTAATCGCACAAGCATTCCAGAAAGTTGGAAAAGAAGGCGTAATCACTGTTGAAGAAGCAAAAGGGACAGATACTTATGTTGATATTGTAGAAGGTATGCAATTTGACCGTGGTTATTTATCACCTTATTTTGTAACCGATGCCGATAAAATGATTGCCGATTTAGAAAATCCGTACATTTTATTGATCGATAAGAAAATATCTAATCTTCAAGAAATTCTTCCAATCCTTGAGCCTGTAGCGCAATCTGGAAGACCATTGTTAATTGTTGCTGAAGATGTTGAAGGCCAAGCCTTAGCTACTTTAGTAGTAAATAAATTACGCGGTGGTTTAAAAATCGCTGCTGTAAAAGCACCTGGTTTTGGCGATCGACGTAAGGCTATGTTAGAAGATATAGCCATTTTAACTGGTGGTGTTGTTATTTCTGAAGAACGCGGATTTACATTAGAAAATGCGACTTTAGACATGTTAGGAACAGCGGAAACTGTTACTATCGATAAAGACAACACAACTATCGTGAATGGATCTGGTAAAGCTGCCGATATTAAGGCGAGAGTTAACCAAATTAAAACTCAAATTGAAACTACCACTTCCGATTACGACAAAGAAAAACTACAAGAGCGCTTGGCTAAATTAGCTGGTGGCGTGGCTGTATTGTATATCGGTGCCGCATCTGAAGTAGAAATGAAAGAGAAGAAAGACCGCGTAGACGATGCGCTTCACGCAACAAGAGCTGCGGTTGAAGAAGGTATTGTTGCTGGTGGTGGTGTTGCCTTAGTGCGTGCTAAAAAAGCACTAGAAAAATTAACTACGGCTAATTTAGATGAAACCACTGGTGTTCAAATCGTAAACAAAGCCATTGAAGCGCCTTTAAGAACGATTGTTGAAAACGCAGGTGGCGAAGGCTCTGTGGTTATTAATAAAGTACTCGAAGGGAAAAAAGATTTTGGTTACGATGCCAAAAATGATGTGTATGTTGATATGCACCAAGCTGGTATCATCGACCCTAAAAAAGTTACCCGCGTGGCTTTAGAAAATGCTGCCTCGGTTGCTGGTATGATCTTAACTACCGAGTGTGCTCTGGTTGATATTAAAGAAGATGCTCCGTCAATGCCAGGTGGCATGGGCGGCGGTATGCCAGGTATGATGTAATCCTTAAAAACGGATTTAAAAATGAACCTCTTCCTCAAAAGAAGAGGTTTTTTTATTGCCTAGTTTTCCATATTTTTAAGGAATCATTTTCAATGTTATCCTATGAAAAAAATTAATTGGAAATATGCGCTTGGTGAAATACTGATTGTTATTCTTGGGATCACCATTGCCTTTAGTTTGAACAAGTGTGCGGTACAAAAAGACAATGACGCCTTAGGCACCATGTACTTAGATAACCTAACCAGCGACCTGCAACAAGACAAACACATTCTAGAAGCCAACCTCGAACAATTTAAAACCAAAAGGAATAAAATCAACAACATCACAGCCATTTTAGGTTCTGAAGTAGTGCTCAACGGACAGCACAATGCTCTGGTTTTTGAAGTATCTGAACTAGAAACATTTAAATCCAACAACGTCACCTATAATACACTAGTCAATTCGGGAGATTTTAAGCTTATCAAGGATTTTGAGCTACGAAAAGCCATTGAAGCACACTATAATAATACTTATAATACCATCCAGTCGGAGTATTTACGCTTGGAGAATATTCATAAAGTATATTTAGCAGATTTATACATCTATAAAACAGATTACGATAAATTCAAAACCAATGAATTTGTTTTTGAGGATAAAAAATTATTGTATAATATATTGGTAAGCAAAGAGGGCGCTAGTAAAATTGCTATGGAGGCCTCAAAAAAAGGTATAGAAAGCTGTGACCAACTGTTAAAACGCATCCAAGCCTATAAGAAATAGCCGTTTAAATAAAGCTATTTTAGAACTGTAAGACTGTAGGTCTGAAATTACAAGTACTAAATTTCAAATACCAAATTCCAAAGGAACGGCTATTGGATTCTTTCTTTTTACTTGATGAGATTATTTAGGCTGAATCTTCGATTTTCCAGCTTATCCTCCACTTCTATTGTTTGAATGGGAAAATCATGTTGCGGAGATGGTTGTGCCACTGAAATGCGATTACTTCATTATAAATGCGTTTGTGTTCCAGCATTGATGCGGGTGGAGCAATGATTTTTGCTTGCATTTACATTCTATTTTATACGCTGTATATACGCTATACATTCGTTATATATTTGTTTTAAATACGCTATATATTTTTGTAATATTGGTTTATTGTATTACTTTAGTATATATTTTTAAAACTTAAAGTTATGGCAAGAGTTACAGGACTTTTTAAAATTACTGGCACCATTGGAGGCATGAACTTTTATCTGGATGGTGGTGAAAATTTAGTCAGGGATGCCGGTGGCGGATTTAATGGTGATGCCATCAGGACGAAGGACAGCATGGTGCGGGTGCGTGAAAATGCCTCTGAGTTTGGGCATTGTGCATCGGTTAAACGTGTATTTATGAATGCTCTGCATCCTTATCTTTCTAAATTAAAAGGGCGGAAGTTGCATAGTGCTATGACTAGTTTATTTGTCCAGATTAAGAACTTTGACCCTGTTTCCAAACGTGGTGAGCGACGGGTTTCTCAAGGGCTAACTACTCCTGACGGGCACAATTTATTACTGACCTATTCTTATCCTGAACGTTTTACGGTGGATCAAGTTTTGGGTAATCGTTTTAGTGTTGATATGACTACACACAGTTGTAGTTGTATTGATTTTGATGTAAGTAAGATTGCTTTCCCAGAATATGCTACGCATGTGAGCTTGCTGTATGGTGTGGTGTTCATGGATTTTGAAGTTCTAGAGGCGAAAGCTTTTTTGGCAGCCGACTACTATATTGCCAAAAATGATGTGAATCACTCCATTACTTTAAATCCTGTTGCTGCTCCAATCGGGACGGGTGTGCGTATTGCTGTGATGGGTGTGCGGTTTTATCAGGAGGTGAATGGAGTTATGACGCAGTTGGAAGCTAAGCGTGGGGTTGCGGTTTTGGGGGTTGATGTTTAGTATTCAGTGATCAGCAGCAGTGGTCAGGTTTGTGATTGGACGTGCAGGGCTAAAAATTCCAAAGGAAATTCCAAAAACTCAAGTACCAAATTCCAAAGGAAATTCCAAATTATAAGCACCAAATTCCAAAGTAGTGGTCAGGTTAATTGACCCAGGACTAGCGGACGTAGGACTTTGGGGAGCGCGCATTTCAAGAAAATTTGGGAGAACCATTAGAGATGGTTGGGACAGGTTGGGATGGTTTATTAGGTTTTTAAGCTCGAAGTTGCAAACTTCGAGGAGCGGGCCGGCGGTATGCCATGGATGATGTAAAAGAAACTAAACGTTTTCAATAAATTATTTAACCCTTTCAGAGTTTTAAACTCTGAAAGGTTTTTTTTCTAACCTAAATTTTCGATTTATGAATGAATATAGGAAGACTTTTAATTGAACACAACTATAATGTCACTTTCCTCTCCTAAAAAAATTGACCCAAACCGAACCTATAAAAACCATTACAGTAATTACCAACGTCATTGTATTAACAAGTCTGGCCTGGGGTAACCAGCCTGTAAGTTTTTCAATCAAAAAAGCAATGTAACTATTTGGCATGCTTGTTTCGCCTAGTTTACGAAGTATTGTATAATGCCAATCGGTTAAAAAGCAATAACCAAAGCCATACCAGAAGCCCAAAACACCCCAAGAAAACAGCATGAGGAGCATACTGTAAAAATGTAGCTTTCGAGTTTTGGGAAATAGCCAACCAAGAAGGTTAAACACAATCAAAAT
>NZ_DAISXK010000057.1:0-15424 GCF_036825875.1 Paucihalobacter sp.
AATGGAAGTAATTCACAAAATTGGCCGTAGAAAGACGGCTGTTGCTCGTGTTTATCTTGCTCAAGGAAAAGGTAAGATGACTGTTAACAAAAAAGACATGACGGCTTATTTTCCTACTGCAACTTTGCAGTACAAAGTAAACCAACCTTTAGTCATGACTAACAATGATGGCAACTTTGATATTACTGTTAACGTATATGGAGGTGGCGTAACTGGCCAGGCAGAAGCTATACGTTTGGCACTTTCTCGTGCAATGTGCGAGTTAGATGTTGAAAACAGAAGCATATTAAAGCCAGAAGGTTTATTAACCAGAGACCCAAGAATGGTTGAGCGTAAAAAATTCGGACAGAAAAAAGCGCGCAAGAAATTCCAGTTCTCAAAACGTTAATCTCAAAACTTTTTTCAACATCCTGTTTGCGCAGGATGTTGAATTTTTTATTAAACAAACCGCTGTTCATTCAGCATTATTATTAAACCAGTTATTGTTGTCTATCACGCCTAGGCGTGCAGATTTTAGTTTAGCATCTAAATAGTTGAGGCATACCTTAAATAAAGTGACCACTCAATTATTGCTAATTCAACAGAACGTAAACTATTTCAAACATGGAAAAAACAGAAGTAAAAGACTTACTTGAAGCAGGTGTGCATTTCGGACACCTCACCAGAAAATGGAACCCAAACATGGCACCATATATTTATATGGAGCGCAACGGTATTCACATTATCAACCTTTACAAAACAGCCGCAAAACTTGAAGATGCTTCTTTAGCACTTCAAAAAATTGCTGCGTCGGGACGTAAAATTTTATTTGTTGCCACTAAAAAACAAGCAAAAGACATTGTTGCTGAAAAAGCTGGTGCTGCAAAAATGCCATACATCACTGAAAGATGGCCAGGTGGTATGTTGACCAACTTTGTGACTATTAGAAAAGCTGTTAAAAAAATGGCTTCTATCGATAGAATGAAAAAAGATGGTACTTTCAACTCATTATCTAAAAAAGAACGTTTACAAGTAGACCGTTTAAGAGCGAAATTAGAAAAAAACTTAGGTTCTATTTCTGATATGACACGTTTACCAGCTGCTCTATTTGTAGTTGATACCATGCGTGAGCACATCGCAATTAAAGAGGCGCAAAAATTAAACATTCCAATTTTCGCTATGGTGGATACCAATTCAGATCCTAGAGAAGTTGATTATGTAATTCCATCTAATGATGATGCTTCAAAATCTATCAACATGATTTTATCTGTTGTAACCAATGCCATTACAGAAGGACTTACCGAAAGAAAATCTGAAAAAGTTGAGCAGGATACTCCAAAAGCAAAGACTAAAGTTGCTAAAAAAGCTGTAGCCGCAGATCAAGAAGAAGAATAAATAAAGAATCTATAACTCTATTAAAGTCGTTTGATTCTTTAAGCTCGCTTAAAAAAAGAACGACTTTTTAAATTTTAAATATATATCGTTATGACAAAAATAACAGCTGCCGAGGTAAATAAATTAAGACAAACTACCGGCGCAGGTATGATGGATTGCAAAAAAGCTTTAGTAGAAGCTGAAGGCGATTTTGACAAAGCCATTGAAATATTACGTAAAAAAGGACAGAAAGTTGCTGCAAACCGTGCAGATCGCGAGTCAAGCGAAGGTGCTGTAATAGCGAAAGTAAACGACAACAACACTAAAGGTGTTATCGTTTCTCTAAACTGCGAAACAGACTTCGTGGCAAAAAACGACACCTTTGTAAACTTAGCAACTGAACTGGCGGAACTTGCTTTAAGCACTTCAACTAAAGAAGAATTGTTGTCTAAAGACTTTAAAGGTATTACCGTTGCTGAAAAGTTAATTGAGCAAACTGGCGTTATTGGAGAAAAAATCGAAATTGGAGACTACAGAACATTAGAGGCTCCATTTGTTGGTTTTTACATCCATGCAGGAAATAAAATTGCGGTTTTAACTGGTCTTTCAAGCAATGGTGATAAGGCTGAAGAAGTAGCTAAAAATGTTTCTATGCAAGCCGCCGCTATGAACCCAGTCGCTTTAAATGAAGCTGGCGTTAACCAAGACATTATTGACAAAGAAATTGAAATCGCTAAAGACATGTTACGCCAAGAAGGTAAACCAGAAGCAATGCTTGATAACATTGCCAAAGGAAAACTAAGCCGTTTCTTTAAAGATAATACTTTAGTAAATCAAGATTTTATTAAAGACAACAAACAAAGTGTTGGTGCTTACGTTAAAGCAGAAACCGGAGCCGAAGTTGTTGCATTCGAAAGAGTAGCTTTAGGGTAAACCACAAGCAAAATAATTTAAAAAGCCATCTTTTTACAGATGGCTTTTTTTATATATTTATGTCAAATTGATTCAAAATGAATAGAGATGACTTTGAAGCATTTTTCAATAAGAACGAAGGCCGGTTCATTCTTGGGATCCACAATTATTGCGATCGTTGGTGTGAAAGATGCGAATTTACTTCAAAATGCAGTGTGTTCCAAATTGATGAAGAAAGAGCTAAAAATCGCAAGTCTAAAGATGATTTTGCAGAAATAGTTTCTGAAAACTTTCAAATTGTTTTAGAAATGATGGAAGATATCATAGAAGAACAAGACATAGATTTTGAGGAAATTCAAAAAGAGAAAGCAACTTTAGAACACAATGCCAAAAATCATCCGCTCGCCGATAAAAGTGAACAATATCTAAAAGCAGTGAACCAATGGTTAAAAACTAGCCGTTCATGGCTAGAGACTATGGAACATGATATTAACAAATCTCAAGAATTAGGAATGGCAACACCAATTCAAATTACAGATTTAAAGAACATCAACGAAGCCATAGAAATCATCAATTGGTTTCACATCCAAATTCACATTAAAATTATGCGAGCTTTGCGACATGGACCTCTAGATTTAGACTTTGAAGATCTTATTCAAAATGACATCAACGGCTCGGCAAAAGTAGCCTTGATTGGCATAGAACAGTCTCAATGGGCATGGGGTATACTCCTTCAAACCATATCTGAAAAAGAAAACGAAATTTTGGCACTGCTCATTCTTTTGCAACGGATTAAAACAGATCTTCTAAAATATTTCCCCAACGCTATGCGATTTATCCGTCCGGGGTTTGATGAGTGATTTCTTTTGAAAGTACATAAACTGGGAACGTACTATTTTTTTTTCCAACGAAAAATATTGTATTCACGTATTTTTTTCGTTTTTATTCATTACAATATTTGCGTAGTTTTGCCTAACTTTCAAAAAAATTAAAACCGTGAAATATAAAAGAATACTTCTAAAACTATCTGGCGAAGCTCTGATGGGAAACAGGCAATACGGTATTGACCCTGAACGTTTGTCAGAATATGCAGATGAAATTAAGAGTATTGTTGACAAAGGTGTAGAAGTAGCTATTGTAATTGGTGGTGGAAACATTTTTAGAGGAGTCGCTGGTGCCAGTAAAGGAATGGACCGCGTGCAAGGTGATCACATGGGCATGTTAGCAACCGTAATTAACGGATTAGCATTGCAAGGCGCTTGTGAAGATGCAGGAATGCAAACCCGATTGCAGTCTGCCATTCAAATTAATGAAGTTGCCGAACCTTTTATAAGAAGACGCGCCATAAGACATTTAGAAAAAGGACGTGTTGTTATTTTTGGTGGGGGCACCGGAAATCCGTATTTCACAACCGACTCGGCAGCGGTGTTACGCGCCATAGAAATAAATGCCGATGTGATTTTGAAAGGAACTAGAGTAGATGGCATTTATACGGCCGATCCCGAAAAAGATAAATTAGCCACAAAATTTGATTTTATCACTTTTGAAGATGTTCTAAAAAAAGGCCTGAAAGTAATGGATACCACCGCATTTACCTTAAGTCAAGAAAACGAATTACCAATAATTGTATTTGATATGAATAAACGCGGTAATTTATTAAAAGTAGTTTCAGGTAAAAATATTGGTACTACAGTAAACTTATAAATTAAAAATAAGCCGTTGGCCTATTATTTGATATTATTTTAAAAATTTAAAACAATGGACGAAGACGTACAATTTATTCTAGATAGCACCAAAGAAGCCATGGATAGTGCTATAAAACATCTTGAAAAACAGTTTGTAAATATTAGAGCTGGAAAAGCTAGTCCAGCCATGCTTGGAAGTGTGATGGTAGAGTATTATGGTTCTCAAACGCCTTTAAGTCAAGTAGCTAATGTGAATACTCCAGATGGACGAACCATCACGGTTCAGCCGTGGGAAAAATCTATGCTTCAGGAAATTGAACGCAGTATTATGATTGCTAATTTAGGATTTAATCCCATGAACAATGGCGACACTATTATCATAAATGTACCACCTTTAACCGAAGAACGTCGTCGAGAATTAGCGAAACAAGCAAAAGCCGAATCCGAAGATGCCAAAATTGGTGTAAGAAGTGCTCGCAAGGATGCCAATAACGAAATTAAAAAATTGGATATTTCTGAAGATTTAAAAACCAATGCCGAAGTGGATGTCCAAACACTAACAGACAAATATATCGATAGGATAGACGAGGTTTTAGCTGTAAAAGAAAAAGAAATTATGACAGTTTAAATTTGAAGCGACAATTAAGTCGCTTTTTTTAAGTTTAATATGTCACATTAATAACAAATGAGAAAATGCTTGGTTTTAATTGTAATTTGTTTTGCTTCGCTTTTTACCAACGCGCAAACAGATGAAATTAACAAGCAAAATTCAAAAGCCAAAAACGACTCTGTTAGAAAAGCTGATTTTTTAAATCAAATTGGCAATGGTTACTTCCCTACAAAATACTTTAATATTGATTTAAGATACTTGATAAAATTCAATCAATATGAAGGCGTTAGATCAGGACTTGGCGGAATGACTAGCGAAAATTTTTCAGAAGTATTTAGAGTAAATGGTTATTGGGTTTACGGTTTTAGAGACAAAAGAGCGAAATACAGTATTGGTGGTGGATTTCGATTAAATAAAGAAAAAAACACCTGGCTAAATTTTGATTATACCGATGACCTACAGGAAACCGGCAGCTCTAACTTTTTAACAGATAGTAGGTTTTTCACCTTTTTTGAACCCCGATTAATCAATATCAGCCTCTTTCATAAACACATCACCAAAACAATATCATTAGAGCATAAACTACTCAATAATTTACTCACAGAAACAGAACTTGCCATCAGTAAAATAGAACCTACTTACGATTATACATTTGTCACAGAATCCGGAAGTTTTACTAATTTTGAAATTAGCACCGCTAAAATTGGCGTTCAATGGAGCCCTTTTAGTAAATTTAAGTTTGAAAATGATAGACTTAATGAGGTTGAAAACGGATTCCCAAAATTCACTTTCCAATTTACAAAGAGCTTCGAGAATGTTTTTAAAGGCGATTTTAATTTTGCCAAAATTGACTTCAAAACCATTTATCAACTTAATTACAGCCAAAAATCGTTTTCTAGCGTAACCTTGGTTGCTGGACTTGCGCTTGGAGAAACGCCACTTACACATCTCTACCACGCCTATCCAAATAATATCAACAAAGAAACTATTTTACAACGTTTTTCGGTGGCAGGACTGAACAGTTTCGAAACCATGTTTTTTAATGAGTTTTTTAGCGATCGATTTGTCACACTTCAACTAAAACACTATTTCAAACCTTTTGAAATTTCACAACGATTTAAACCACAGCTAGTTTTAATAAATAGGTATGCGATTGGTACTATGAATAATATTGACAAACATCAAGGCATCACTTTTAATACTTTAGATCAAATTTATACTGAATCGGGGTTTGAAATCAACAAACTACTGTTTGGATTTGGACTCAGTTGTTCCTACCGTTACGGCGCTTATCACCTTCCAAATTTTGAAGATAACGTCGCTATAAAATTCACCTTTAATATTTCGCTTTAATTGTTTTAAAATAACCTTAATTTATAATCTAATCGTAGTGTTTTTAATACCTTTGGCGCTATTAAAAATTTTAAATGTTTAAACTTCTTACCACAAAATTCTGGGAAGTAATTGCAAGACTTATTCTGCGCAACAAAATCGCTATACTAATAGGAATTATTTTAGCAACCATATTTTTTAGTGGCCAATGGACCAATATGCGATTTACGCACACCGAAGCCAATTTACTACCCGATGAGCATGAAATAAATATTGTATATAACAATTTTCTTGAGATTTTTGGCGAAGAAGGTAATCTTATCGTTTTAGGAGTTAAAGATAGTTCATTATTTACGGTTGAAAAATTAAATGCTTGGAATCAATTATCAGAAGATTTCAAAGTCTTCAGCCAAGTTGAAACCGTTGTTTCTATTAAAGACTTACAACAACTATCAAAAAATACCAGTCTCGAGAAATTCGATTTAATTCCTTTTGTGCCAGATTCATTAACAACGCAGCCTCAAGTTGAAGCACTTCAAAAAACACTATTTAACGATTTTCCATTTTACGATAATTTTCTATTTAACAGCGCAACTCAAACGGTAAGAACGGCTATTTATCTAGATAAATCTATCGTAAACTCCTCTGAAAGAAAAGATTTCATCTTAGAAATATTAGAACCGAAGGTTATCGATTTTGAAGAAGCCACCCAAATGGACGTTAGAATTTCTGGGATGCCTTACATCCGAACCTTAAATTCCCAAGTAATTGTGGAAGAAATTGGCGGTTTTATTGCACTGGCCTTATTAGTTACATCCATTATTTTCTTTCTGTTTTTTCGGTCGTTTAGAGCTACGCTTATTTCGTTAGTTGTTGTTTGTATCGGTGTAATGTGGACATTTGGAATCATAGGCTTACTCAATTATGAAATCACCGTTTTAACAGCTTTAATTCCGCCGCTAATCATCGTTATAGGAATTCCCAATTGCATTTTCCTAATCAATAAATACCAACGTGAAGTTAATCTTCACGGCAATAAGGTAAAATCTCTACAACGGGTTATAACCAAGGTTGGAAATGCAACCCTTATGACTAACGTTACAACGGCGTCAGGTTTTGCAACATTTATGCTTACACAAAGCCAATTGCTTAAGGAATTTGGATTGGTAGCATCGCTCAGTATTTTATCCATTTTCATTTTGTGTTTGCTAGTAATTCCTATTATTTATACCTTTTTACCATTCCCCAAAGACAGGCATCTTGAACATTTAAACAAACGATGGATTGGCGGTTTCGTCAACTGGATGGAGCGTATGGTAAAAGAGCGTCGCGTCACCATTTATGCCACCGCAATAGTATTATTGATGGCAAGTATTGTTGGAATTTTTCAAATAAAAATTTCTGGAAGTCTTATAGAAGACATGCCAAAAGAAAAACAATTTTTTAAAGATATTCGCTTTTTTGAAGAAGAGTTCGACGGCATCATGCCACTAGAAATCATGGTGGATACCAAGCGTAAAAAAGGTGTCATGAAATTGAGTACGCTAAAACGAATTGATGAGTTAGAAACAATCATTAGTGAAATTCCTGAATTATCCCGACCCATTTCAGTAGTTAGCCTAGTGAAATATTCTAAGCAGGCGTATTACAACGGCAATCCAAAATATTACCAGTTACCGACGTCTCAAGAGAATAATTTCATTTTATCCTATGCCAAAAATTCATCTTCAGATGTAGATTTATTAAAAAACTTTGTAGATTCAACTGGGCAATATGCGCGCGTCACAACTTTTATGAAAGACACGCCAACAGACCGAATGCAGCGAATTGAAGAAGAACTAAGCGAAGAAATCGCCAAGATTTTCCCAGAAGAAAACTATACGGTTACACTAACTGGCAAAGCTCACGTGTTTCAAAAAGGCACTAGATATTTGGTAAATAATTTAATCATTTCGCTGTCTTTAGCTATTTTTCTTATTGCCTTATTTATGGCATATATGTTCCGTTCGTTAAGAATGATTGTAGTCTCGTTAATTCCAAACTTATTACCGCTTTTAATTACTGCTGGACTCATGGGTTATATTGGCGTACCAATCAAACCTTCAACTATATTAGTGTTTAGTATTGCCTTTGGTATTTCGGTAGATGATACCATTCACTTTTTAGCCAAATACAGGCAAGAATTAATTGTGAATCACTGGAAAATCAGAAAATCCGTTTATGCAGCATTACGAGAAACTGGTGTGAGTATGTTTTACACTTCCATTGTGTTATTTTTTGGGTTTTCAGTATTTACCATTTCCAGTTTTGGAGGCACAGTGGCTTTAGGTGGATTAGTTTCTGCAACATTGTTATTTGCTATGTTATCCAATCTTTTGCTATTGCCATCGTTATTACTTTCATTAGAGCGAAGTATTGCCAATAAAGAAGTTTTAAAGGAACCAGCCATCAATATCATTCCTGAAGAAGACGAAAAAGAAACGTTTTAAAAACCTAATAAAAATTTATATTTGCACCTAAAATTAAAAGCATGACAAAAAATACGGTTGCCAACTTATTAGCCAAAGATGCTGTTTTGCAAGATGTAGAATTGAAAGGTTGGGTAAGGACATTTAGAGCCAATAGATTTATAGCGCTTAACGATGGTTCTACAATCAACAATATACAATGTGTTGTAGATTTTGAGAAGTTTGACGAAAACTTGTTAAAGCGTGTAACCACTGGTGCTGCTATTCATATAAAAGGAACTTTAATTGAAAGTCAAGGAAAAGGTCAAAGTGTTGAAATTCAAGTATCTTATTTGAATATTTTAGGCGAATCTGATCCTGAAACCTATCCTATTCAACCTAAAAAACACTCGTTTGAATTTTTAAGAGAAAATGCTCATTTAAGAACCCGTACCAGTACTTTTAGTGCCGTGATGCGCTTGCGTTCTTCGTTATCTTTTGCTATTCATAAATATTTTAACGACAACGGTTTTTACAATATGCATACGCCTATTATTACTGGTAGCGATGCCGAAGGTGCAGGAGAAATGTTTAGAGTAAGTGCTTTAGATCCCAAAAATCCACCATTAAATGATGATGGAACGATAAATTATAAAGAAGATTTCTTCGGAAAAGAAACCAACCTAACAGTTTCTGGCCAATTAGAAGCCGAAACCTACGCCATGTCCTTAGGAAAAGTGTACACGTTTGGACCAACCTTTAGGGCTGAAAACTCAAATACATCTAGACATTTAGCCGAATTCTGGATGATAGAGCCTGAAGTTGCCTTTATGGAATTAGATGGTAACATGGATTTAGCCGAGGATTTTATGAAATCTGTTTTAAACTACGTTTTAGAACACAACCTTGACGACTTAAAGTTTTTAGAGCAACGACTACTTGACGAGGACAAGGCCAACCCACAAGCCGAGCGCAGTGATATGGCACTAATTGAAAAATTAAAATTCGTAGTAGATAATAATTTTAAACGCGTTACTTATACCGAGGCTATAGACATTTTACGCGATTCTAAACCTAATAAGAAAAAGCAGTTTAAATACCTAATCAACGATTGGGGTGCCGATTTACAAAGTGAACACGAGCGATTTTTAGTTGAAAAACACTTTAAATGTCCAGTGATTTTATTTGATTATCCTGCCAATATTAAGGCGTTTTACATGCGTTTAAATGAAGACGGTAAAACAGTTAGAGCCATGGATATTTTATTTCCTGGAATTGGCGAAATAGTAGGTGGCTCCCAACGTGAAGAACGTTTAGAAGTATTGCGCGAAAAAATGGCTGCACTCGATATTCCAGAAGAAGAATTGTGGTGGTATTTAGATTTGAGAAAATATGGGACAGCGGTGCATTCTGGGTTTGGTTTAGGGTTTGAACGGTTGGTGATGTTTGCCACAGGAATGGGAAATATTCGAGACGTAATTCCTTATCCTAGAACACCTCAAAATGCAGAGTTCTAAAAAATTATTTGAACATTTTTTTTAAGGATTCATATTTTACTATTCCGTTGATTTCTTAATTTGTATTCAAGTTAGTTTTATGCAGATTTTCAAAGGCCCATTTTGGGCTTTCAAAAAACAGTCTAATCCATAAGCTAGATATAGATTGTTTTCCTTATTTTTAAGTGTCATAATTCACATCAATGTTAAAGCAGTATTTACAATTAAAATTATCGCAAAAACTTTCGCCACAACAAATTCAATTAATGAAATTGATACAGTTGCCTACGCAAGCTTTTGAGCAACGTTTGAAGCAAGAGTTAGAAGAAAATCCTGCCTTAGAAAGTGGAAAAGAAAATGACGAATACGAAGACGGCTACGACGAATACGACAACACAAAAGACGAATATGATGACAGTGAGGCTATTGGTGCTGACGAAATAAATGTAGATGAATATTTAAGCGATGATGAAATTCCTGATTATCGAACGCAAGCTAATAATTACAGCGCCGATGACGAAGCGAAAACTATGCCTTATGCTGCAGGAACTTCGTTTACACAACATTTAATTTCACAATTAAACACCTTTAGACTCACCGAAACCGAGCAAGATATTGCAGAATTTCTCGTAGGAAGTGTAGACGACAGTGGCTATATAAGACGCGAACTAACTGACATTACAGACGATCTGGCCTTTACACAGAACGTATTCACAACTGTAGAGGAAATAGAAAAAGTACTTAAAATTGTACACGATTTAGAACCCGCAGGAGTTGGCGCCAGAAATTTACAGGAATGCTTAAGTATCCAACTTCATCGGAAGGATAAAACTCCAGCAACTGACCTTGCCATATCTATTATTGATCATGGCTTTGAGCAATTTAGTAAAAAACACTACAAAAAACTCATTCAAAAATTTGGAATTACGGAGGCGGAACTCAAATTGGCGATTGAGGAAATTGAACGGCTTAATCCAAAACCTGGCGGCTCATATGCAGGTAATAATAAAATTGTAGAACATGTTGTTCCTGATTTTGCCATTAGAATTGTGGACGGCGAATTAGAACTCACCCTAAACGGCCGAAATGCACCCGAGTTACATGTTTCAAAAGAATACAGCAATATGCTAAATGCCTACAAAGAGTCTGTAAATAAATCTAAAGCTCAAAAAGATGCTGTATTATTTATTAAGCAGAAGCTAGATGCCGCTAAATGGTTTATTGAAGCCATCCAGCAACGCCAACAAACACTTTTTGTAACCATGAGTGCTATAATGCATTACCAACAGGAGTTTTTTTTAACGGGTGATGAGCGCAAATTAAAGCCGATGATTTTAAAAGATATTGCAGACGAAATTGAAATGGATGTTTCAACCGTTTCACGCGTTGCAAATAGTAAATATGTAGATACGCCTTATGGTACAAAGTTAATCAAGGAATTCTTTTCTGAATCTATGAAAAACGATCAAGGTGAAGATGTGTCTACTAAAGAAATAAAGAAAATTCTTGAAACTGTTATTGAAGAGGAAAACAAACGTAAGCCACTTACCGACGATAAATTAGCTCAAATACTTTTAGAAAAAGGTTATCCCATTGCCAGAAGAACCGTTGCTAAATATCGTGAACAATTAGATTTTCCAGTAGCACGCTTGCGTAAAAAGATATGAGTGATTTCCTGTTAAAAAGTATATCATTTGTTTTTCACCCGTTAATTATGCCATTGTTAGGGGTGGTTTTTTATTTTTCTAAAACACCGCGCTTTATTCCTGACCCTATTGTAAAAGGTAAAGTTTTTTCAATTGTTATTCTTACCGTTATATTGCCGCTGTTGCTGTTTTATCTTTTAAAAACGCTTAACAAAGTTAATTCTATATATTTAAAAACCACCAAAGAACGAATTCTTCCACTGCTCCTTAATTGCGGAATTGTGTTGGTTATACTATTAAGAGTTTTTCCTTATTTTGAAATTTTAGAACTGTACTACTTTTTTGTAGGGATACTTTGTTCCACACTGGCTTGCCTTATTTTAGCGATATTGAAAGTAAAAGCCAGTATTCATATGATTGCCGCATCAGGCTTTTTTATGTTCGCTATTGCCGTTGGTATACATTTTAAAATTAATATTAATGGAACGATAGCGCTTACAACCATCATTTTAGGCGCGATTGCAACCTCAAGATTACATTTGAAGGCACACGACGGCGCTGAACTCCTCATCGGTATGTTTTTGGGGATAATGCCTCAAGTAATTTTACTTAACTATTGGTTATAGGATATAAGTGATTAAACCAATTTTAAGTGCCGATAGGTCAATACTTTCTCCATTTAAAGAGGTATCCTTAAAAATATTGTTTAGACTGTAGTACACGTGAAAATTAAAAGTGGAATAACCAAAGCTTAAGGTTAATCCATATTGGAGCTTTTCAAAATTTTCGATGTTTTTGTTTTTTATGTCTCCCAAATTCCCTTCGTATTTGCTAGAATTAAAAAGTACATATCCAACTTTAACACCTGTATAAACACGCCAAAACTTATAGGATGAAGATGTTGAGGTACGCCACCTTAACTCGAAAGGAACTTCCACCAAGTAGGTTGTAAACTTATTTTTAGTAAATGAAATAGTTTCTCCATCAATTAAATCAAAATTATCTGGACCAATATTACTATTAATTAGAATGTTTTGGTTGTAAGAATTAGATGAGATTCCCAATCCTAAGCCTACTGAAAGATTGCGACGCTCATTAACCGGCATATCTCTTATAAAGCCCAGATGAAGTCCTGTTGGGAAACCCTTTTGTGTGACGTTTTCAGGCTTATTTGACAAAAAATTATAAGTCACTGATAAATAAAATTGATCTTCTCGATATTTATCATCAAGGTCAAGACTATCAATTTCAACTTGGGCATTCAATAAAGAAAAAAACGAAATAAAAACAACTAAACAACTGTGACGCGGATTTCTTATATTCATTTTTGTATGTAAATAAAGTAAACTTCTAACTCGTTTTTAAAGGTAATAAAAAACGGTATAAAAAAAGCGCTGTGAAAATAACACAGCGCTTTTCTAATAAATTAAGATTTCTTTTATTAAACTATTCGTTCGGGTTTTTAACAGTAGTTACATACATAACTTTTAAAGCATTGATTTCTCTAAGCTCTTGTTTAATATCAGATACCAAACCTGAGTTTGCTTCTTTATCAACTTTTAAAGCTACAACAAACTTATCTTGTAATTCTTCACGTAATGCAACACGTGCTTCAGTAACGGCCAACTGCACGGCTTCTACTCCAACGAATGCATCATTTATTTGTATTCTCGCTTCAGTTCCAAATTTCTTAAACCCTTCACTTGGTCTACCCGCATAGATAAAAGTAGTACGATCTTTACTTAGCTTTTCAACTTGATCGGCATTTGGCAATTCGTTCTTTACCATCAGGGTATTATCACGCATAACCGTTGCAACCATGAAGAAGAACAATAACATAAACACAATATCAGGCAAGGATGCCGTTGATATCGCAGGCATATCACCCTTCTTTTTATTTTTAAACTTTGACATAATTCTCGGTTTGTATTAAGATTTTGGTTCTGCCTCAGAAAGTTTCATAGGAAACATTATTTTAACTTTAGCAATGCGCTCTTCCAATTCTTCATTACGTTTGAATTGATTTTTTTCCTTTTCGGCAAGCATTGCAAAATAAACATCTTCTACACCTGGATACTGGCTTCCATACAGACGCTTAGCTTCTCTATTTCTTAAAAAGTTATAGGCTGCAACCAATTCGTTTTGCACTTCTATGTATTTACCATAAGACGTTTCTCTATCGTGTTGTAAAGAAATAATTGCCTTATCTGGATGATCTGACGATGTTGGATCCTTTTTTCCTTGGCAATAATCGCAAGGATTTCCATCATTGTCAACATCTCCACCATTATCAAGAAATTCTATAGCTGCCTTTCTTAAGTCTTTCAATTTCATCCTTTCGTCTTCAACTAGTAGGTCATCGTTTCTACCAATCAAAACAACAAATAGATTCTTTTGTTTGATAATAACCTCATCATCATTTGGTGGCTCTATTGGCGGCAAACTTCTTAAGATACCCTTATCTTTCTCTATGGTAGTAGTTACCAAAAAGAATATCAATAGTAAAAAAGCGATATCTGCCATTGAGCCAGCATTCACTTCTGGTGCTGATCTTTTCGCCATGATTAATTATTAAAAAGTTTTTTTACTCCTGTGTAAATCATTGATAAAATAGCAACTACTGTTAAAATGTAGAATGCTATTAATCCCATACCTACGTATCTGGATGTTGCTTCGGTTATATCTTGACCTTTATCGAGAAATGGTTGTAGATTAAGGTCTGTTCCAGAAGACAATAAATAAGCTGCGATAATTACCACAGCGAATAATCCAACGTTGATAAGAGTTTTTTTAAGCAAAGCTGGTTTCTTTAGTAAGTTGAAAACAGTAAACAATAACACTATTAAAACTGTCACCACTAAAGCGATGTAAGCAATATACATCAAAGGCACTACAACATCAGCAGAGTTGCCTTCTCTGATTTCGGTATCGCCAACACCAATTATTCTGACAAGAAAGATAGCTGCTACGACTCCCACCACAGCTACTAAAATTCTTATTATTTTCGGTAAACTCATAATCGTTTTTTTATAGGTTTATTACTTCTTGTGTCTTACTAGCAAATCCATCAAATTGATAGATGCATCTTCCATATCATTTACAATGCTATCAATTTTAGCAATGATATAGTTGTAAAATATTTGAAGTATAATCGCAACAATAAGACCAAATACAGTTGTTAAAAGTGCTACTTTAATACCACCTGCAACAAGTGATGGCTGCATGTCGCCAGCTGCTTCAATTTTATCAAAGGCTTGAATCATCCCGATTACTGTACCCATGAAACCTAGCATAGGTGCCAATGCGATGAAAAGAGAAATCCAGGATACATTTTTCTCCAACTGTCCCATTTGAACGCCTCCGTAAGCAACTACTGCCTTTTCGGCGGCATCAATGTCTTCGTCTGCTCTATCTAATCCTTGATAAAAAATAGAAGCCACTGGGCCTTTTGTGTTTCTGCATACTTCTTTAGCAGCTTCAACACCACCAGAAGATAAAGCATCTTCTACATTAGCAGTTAATTTTTTTGAATTTGTTGTAGATAAATTTAAAAAGATAATTCTCTCAATAGCGATGGCTAAACCAAGAATTAAACATAATAACACGATACCCATAAAGCCTGCACCACCTTCAATAAAACGCTTTTTCAGCTCTTGGTGAAAACTTAAATCTTCATCAACATCAGCCGATGATTCTTGAGTAACAGTTGTTACTGTGGTAGTGGATAACGATGCAGATGTACTTGCATTTACAGTTCCGAAAGCCATTGTTCCAGCAATAGCTAGGATAGAAAATAATCTTTTCATTGTTCTAAATCTTAATTTATTAGTTAAAGTGTTAAAGATAAAAAAATAAATGTAATTGTATCAATTCATACAAAAATTTACAGCAGAGAGGAAGGGATTCGAACCCTCGATACGCTTTTGGCGTATACACACTTTCC
>NZ_DAISXK010000058.1:0-12529 GCF_036825875.1 Paucihalobacter sp.
TAAAAGAATCGTGCGAACGCGTTAACGGTAAAGAAGTTTATTTAATTCACGAACCCATGGCAGCTGCGATTGGTATTGGTATAGATATCATGCAACCAAAGGGTAATATGATTGTAGATATCGGAGGTGGCACAACCGAGATTGCTGTTATTGCTTTAGGCGGAATTGTTTGCGACAAATCGGTTAAAGTTGCTGGCGACGTTTTCACAAACGATATTGTATATTACATGCGAACTCAGCACAATCTTTACGTAGGTGAAAGAACTGCTGAAAAAATAAAAATACAGATTGGCGCTGCAACCGAAGATTTAGAATTGCCTCCAGACGAAATGAGTGTTCAAGGTCGAGATTTATTAACAGGAAAACCAAAGCAGGTTCAAATCTCTTATCGCGAAATAGCCAAAGCATTAGACAAATCCATTCTTCGTATTGAAGACTCGGTTATGGAAACGCTATCGCAAACACCACCAGAATTAGCTGCCGATATTTACAATACCGGTATTTATCTTGCAGGCGGTGGATCGATGTTAAGAGGATTAGACAAACGACTTTCTCAAAAAACAGACCTGCCCGTATATATTGCTGAAGATCCGCTTCGTGCTGTGGTGCGTGGCACAGGAATTACGCTTAAAAATCTTGCCAAATTCAAAAGCATTCTGATTAAATAATAGTTTAACATGCAACAAATTATAAACTTTGTACTAAGAAATAAAACATTTCTTATGTTCATGTTATTGTTTGGATTATCCATTGCACTTACTATTCAAAATCACAATTATCACAGAAGTAAATTCTTAAATTCTACTAATTTTATTAGCGGAGGCCTTTTTGAAATCAAGTTTGGTATCACACAGTATTTCGGATTAAAAAATGATAATGAACTTCTTTTGGAAGAAAACAAAAACTTACGAAGCCAGTTGCTTAATCAACATCAAACAGAAGCCAATTCAACCATAGATTCCATTAATATTTCGGGCAACTATGTCATTTATTCGGCCCAAGTTTACAAAAATAGTTATGCTTTAAATAACAATTATTTAACTATTAATAAAGGTTCGAAAGATGGTATTAACCAAGATTTTGGTGTTTTCACATCCAAAGGAATTATAGGAATTATTGATGCGACCACCAATGGTTATTCGCGAGTACAATCTATTTTAAATACCAAAAGCCGGATAAACGCACAAATAAAAAATAGCAGTCATATCGGTTCTCTACGCTGGAATGCTAAGTCTCCACAAATAGTGCAAATGGTTGATGTTTCAAAATTTGCACCTGTGAAAAATGGCGATACTATTATTACCGGAGGACAATCGTCCATTTTCCCTAAAGGAATTTTAATTGGGCTAGTTGATAAAATTAATCTAGAACCTGGTGGCGATACCTATTCCATAGATGTTGAATTATTTAATGATATGACCAATATTGGGCATGTTTATGTTGTAGAAAATAAAGATTCCAAAGAAATTAAATCATTAGATATCAATAATGAATAACCTCATAACCAAGAAAATAGCATCGTTTTTACTGCTCCTTCTCGCACAAGGTTTGGTTCTTAATCACATCAATTTTTTGGGATACATCAACCCTTTTATTTACGTACTATTTATTTTAACCTATCCTACAAGCAATAATCGCGTGTTATTTTTGTTCTTAAGTTTTCTTTTAGGTTTGTGCGTTGATGTTTTTTCAGACTCAGGTGGTGTGCATGCGGCCGCTTCTGTTTTTCTGGCATATGCCAGACCTCCTATATTAAAATTTTCGTTTGGAATGTTATACGATCATCAAGGAATTAAATTTAATCAATCGGAGTTTGGAAGTTTTATAACCTACGTTACATTTGGGGTAGTTACGCATCACTTAGTGCTTTTCAGTTTAGAATTTTTCAAGTTTTCAGAAATCGTAGAAATATTAAAAAAAGTAGTTTTTAGCAGTATTTTTACTATCATAGTATGTTTAATTACGAATATAATTTTTAGTAGAAAACGACGATGAGAAAATTATTATTATTTTCAGTGGTCATTTTTGTTGGGTTGAGTTTTATTGGCCGATTGTACTATTTACAGGTTTACAATACCAGTGAGTATAACATCTACGAAGATAATGCTATAAGAAAAGTTTACGATTATCCTAAACGGGGTTATGTGTATGACCGAAATGGAAAGTTGTTGGTAGCCAACCAACCCTCCTATGATTTAATGCTCATTCCAAGAGAAGTAAAGCCATTGGACACTACCGAATTTTGTCAAATATTAAATATTACAAAAGAAGATTTTACCCGAATTTACAACAAAGCTTATACCTATTCACCTAGATTGCCTTCTGTTTTCATTCCACAGCTATCAAAAGAAGATTACGCTACCTTACAAGAAAAATTGCGAAAATACGAAGGTTTCTACATTCAGAAACGTTCCCTGCGTTCCTATCAAACAACAATTGGTGCCAATGTTCTCGGAGATATTGGCGAAGTAAACGATGCTATTATAAAACGAAACCCGTATTACAATATGGGTGATTTAATTGGAAAACAAGGAATAGAGTTGTCTTATGAAGACATACTTAAAGGTAAAAAAGGAATCAAATTCATACAAAAAGACCGTTTTAACCGCGATATTGGTCCTTATAAAAATGGCGTTTATGACACACTTCCCGAACCCGGAAAAGACATAACAATCACCATTGATGCCACACTTCAGCAATACGGCGAATTACTAATGAAACACAAACGTGGCGGCATCATAGCAATTGAGCCCGCTACGGGTCAAATTTTAGCAATGGTCTCATCACCTACCTATAATCCTAATTTATTAGTTGGTAGAGATCGTTCAAAAAACTTTAACCAGTTGTACCGAGATTCCATTGCGAAACCATTATTTGACAGAGGTTTGCAGGCACAATACGCACCTGGCTCGCCGTTTAAGGTTATTAATGCACTTATAGGTTTGCAAGAAAATGTGGTTACAACCAACGAAAGTTTTGGCTGCAGGTTGGGTTATTATTACAATGGAAGGCGACTAACAGGCTGCCACAGTCATGGTTCGCCATTAAGTATGAATGACGGTATTGCCCAATCTTGTAATGCTTACTTTGTGAATGTATACAGACGCATCATTGATAAATACCGCGATCCAGCTGAAGGAATGGATATTTGGAGTGATCACGCAAAAAGTTTTGGATTAGGCGCTTTTTTAAATAATGACTTAGCGGTAGGACAAAGAGGTAGAATACCAGATGGTGATTTTTACAATCGCAGTTATGGTGAAAATAGATGGAGCTCTACTTATGTGGTTTCGAATGCCATTGGCCAGGGCGAGGTTGAAGCTACACCTATTCAGCTTGCAAATATGGTCGCAGCCATTGGAAACAGAGGCTTTTATTTCACACCGCACATTATAAAGAATATTGAAGGCGAAACTATAGACCCAAAATTCACCAAGCCAAATTACACAACCGTCGACAAACAACATTTTGAGCCAGTAGTGCAAGGCATGTTTGATGTTTATAACAAAGGAACGGCGCAAAGTCTCAAGGTGCCTGAGATAGAAATTTGCGGAAAAACAGGAACTGCCGAAAATTTTGTTAGAATAGATGGGGTTAAAACACAGCTTACCGACCATTCAATCTTTGTTGCTTTTGCACCTAAAGACAATCCAACCATAGCCATCGCTGTTTTTGTGGAAAATGGTTATTGGGGTAGTCGATTTGCGGGCAGAATTGCCAGCTTAATGATTGAAAAATACATCAAAGGCGAAATTACCCGAACTGATATGGAACGATGGATTTTAACCCATTCATTAGAAGATGAATACGCCAAGCCGCAATCCGGTCAACCATTCAAAATAAACAGAGAAACTACACTGAAAGTTATAGATTTTAAACCGTGAGCCGCGAAAACCAAAGACATTTTAAATTTGACTGGATTACCATTTTACTGTTTTTAATCCTTGTTTTTTTTGGTTGGATTAACATTATGTCTGCTTCACATAGTGGTGAGGTAATAAGTTATTTCGACATGAATGAACCCTACGGCAAGCAGCTGATATTTATTTTTTTAACCTTTGGCTTAATTGCTGTTATTCTGGCAATTGAAGCGAAATTTTACGAAAGATTTGCCAGTATAATTTATTTAACTTCCATCATTTCGTTAATAGGTTTGTTCATTTTCGGCAAAGAAGTTAACGGTGCTATATCTTGGTATGGCTTTGGTGGCATTACCATTCAACCCAGTGAATTTGCCAAGTTCGCAACGGCATTAGCCGTGGCAAAATATATAAGTGATTTAGAAACCGACCTGAAATCTATAAAAGATCAGCTTAAATTAATCATTATTATCACATTGCCAGCATTTCTTATTTTGTTACAAAACGATACAGGTAGTACTGTGGTTTACGTAGCATTTTTCTTTGTACTCTATCGTGAAGGGATTCAACAAATTTATCTAATCATGGGTATAACTTTGTTGTTAATTAGTGTATTTACCTTAAAATTCGGCATTATTGCTACACTCTTATTTTTTTGTATAGTTTTAATTTTACTGTATATAGCTCGACGGAAAAAAAGAGGACAAATTTTACAACTTTTAGGGGTGTTTCTGCTAATAGCTGCTATTTCAGTTGGGATTCAGCAGTTCTATAAAAACATGTTGAAACCACACCAAAAAGACAGAATAGAGCTTTGGCTGCGCTTAGAAAAAGATCCTCAAAAACTAGAGGAAATGAAACGTACCATTCTCTACAACCTTAACGAATCTGAAAAAGCTATCAGTAGCGGAGGTTTAAGCGGTAAAGGGTTTATGGAAGGTACCAGGACCACTGGTAAATTTGTGCCAGAACAACACACCGACTACATCTTTAGCACTGTTGGCGAAGAATGGGGCTTTCTTGGTAGCACATTTGTAGTACTTATATTCGTGCTACTTATTATAAGAATTTTGATTTTAGCTGAGGCTCAAAAAAATCACTTTAGCCGGGTGTATGGTTATTGTGTTGCCTCCATTTTCTTTGTTCACTTCACCATCAACGTAGGTATGGTCATGGGACTAATTCCGACCATCGGGATTCCTTTACCCTTTTTTAGTTATGGCGGCTCCGGACTTTGGGCATTTACCATCATGCTGTTTATTTTTGTAAAGCTCGATGCCAACAAAATTAACGAGTGGTAAACTTATTTAAAATGATAATCGCATTTTTTATTTTAAATTCTGAAGGCTTGCAGTAATGGTTTCAATTTTTGCCAAAGCATCTGTCTCTTTTTTGCGCTCATTCTCAATAACAGCATCAGGTGCATTGTTCACAAACCGTTCGTTAGAAAGTTTTGCCTGTACCGATTTTAAAAATCCTTTTGTATAGGTCAGTTCCGCTTGTAATTTTTCTATTTCCTCATCAATATTGACTGTGCCAGCAATCGGAATAAAATACTCGTTACTGTTCACCCTGAAACTCAAAACGCCTTCTGGAGCAGCATTTACTTCGGTAATTGTAGTAACATTTCCTAATTTTTCTATGACAGGATGGTAGTCTGAAGAAAAACTATCATTATTAATGACGGATACATCAATGGCGTTTTTGATGTTTATATTCTTTTCCTTTCTTATAGCTCTTATACCTGAAACAACTTCTTTTACAGTTTCAAAATCTGAAATTAGTTTGGCATCAAATTTTTTAGCAATTGGATAATTTGCTACAATTAAAGCCTCCTCTTCAGTTCTAGTTTCCATTAACTGCCAAATTTCTTCAGTTAAAAACGGCATAAACGGATGTAGTATTTTTAAATTTTCTTCAAAAATTGCTTTAACATCAGCTAAAGTTTTAGAATCAATAGGCTGCTGGTATCCTGGCTTAATCATTTCTAATAGCCATGAACAGAAGTCATCCCAAATCAATTTGTAAATGCTCATTAAAGCATCGGAAAGTCGAAATTTACCATAGTTATCTTCAATTTCGGTAAGTGCGCTTTGAAATTTAGATTGGTACCAAGATATTGCAATTTTAGAGGATTGCGGTTGTTGAATATCGGCAACATCCCAGCCGTTTAGCAACCTGAAGGCATTCCATATTTTATTGGCAAATCCTTTGCCTTGATTGCATAAACTTTCATCAAACAGTAAATCATTCCCAGCTGCTGAACTTAGCAATAATCCAACTCTAACGCCATCAGCACCAAATACTTCAATGAGTTTAAGTGCATCTGGACTATTCCCTAATGATTTTGACATTTTACGTCGTTGTTTGTCTCTTACCAAACCTGTGAGGTACACATTTTTAAATGGGACCTCCTTTTTAAATTCCAGTCCTGCTACAATCATTCTGGCAACCCAGAAAAATAAAATGTCTGGACCTGTCACCAAATCGTTGGTTGGATAGTAATAATTTATATCGGCATTGTCGGGATTATTGATGCCATCAAAAACACTAATCGGCCATAACCATGACGAAAACCATGTATCTAAAACATCGGAATCTTGCTTTAAGTCATTTTTAGTTAAATTAAGATTACCAGATTTATTCTTGGCTAGTTCTAAAGCATTGTCAATAGTTTCAGCTACTACAAAATCGTCTTCACCATCACCGTAGTAAAAAGCAGGTATCTGCTGACCCCAAAGTAATTGTCGTGAAATATTCCAATCTCGGATATTTTCCATCCAATGTTTGTAGGTGTTATTGAAACGCTTTGGAAAGAGTTTTACAGTTTCATCTTCCATAACAGCCTTCATCGCCGGTTGTGCCAAATCTTCCATTTTTAAGAACCATTGGTCGGAGAGTCGCGGTTCAATAATAGCCTTGGTGCGTTCCGAAATTCCCACTCTATTGGTATGATTTTCAATTTTCAGTAATGCATCTAAAGATTGGAGTTCTTTTACGATAAGTGTTCTAACCTCGAATCTGTCCTTTCCTTCGTAATGTAAACCATAGCTATTGAGCGTGGCATCGTCGTTAAAAATATCAATGATTTCTAGCTGATGTTTGTCTCCTAATGTTTTGTCGTTTTCATCGTGTGCTGGCGTTACTTTTAAGCAACCCGTTCCAAATTCCATATCTACATATGCATCTTCAATTATCGGAATAACTCTATTGAAGATAGGTACGATTGCCTTTTTTCCTTTTAAATGAATAAAACGCTCATCGTTTGGATTTATACAAATTGCAGTATCGCCTAAAATCGTTTCAGGACGCGTAGTGGCAATGGTTAAAGTATCTGAAGAACCTTCTATTTTATAATTGAGGTAATACAATTTTCCTTCTTGATCAACATATTCAACTTCCTCTTCAGACAAAGTAGTTTTTGCTTCTGGATCCCAATTTACCATGCGGTAACCTCTGTAGATTAGCCCTTTGTTGTATAAATCAACAAAAACTTTAATTACGGATGCGCTCATATCTGGATCCATGGTAAATTTGGTTCGGTTCCAATCGCAAGAACAACCCAATTTCTTTAATTGTTCCAAAATAACGCCACCATATTCATGGGTCCATTCCCAAGCATGCTCCAAAAATTCTGTTCTTGAAAGGGTGTTTTTATCAATCCCTTCAGCCTTAAGCTTAGCCACTACCTTTGCTTCGGTAGCAATAGAGGCATGATCTGTTCCAGGCACCCAACACGCATTTTTTCCTTGTAAACGCGCTCTCCTGATCAATACATCTTGAATGGTATTGTTGAGCATGTGGCCCATATGTAAAATCCCAGTTACATTTGGAGGCGGAATTACAATAGTATACGGGGTTCTATCATCTGGTTTTGAACTAAAATAATCGTTGTTCATCCAGTAGTCGTACCACTTTTGTTCTACCTGATTTGCATTATAATGTAATGGGATTTCCATGCTTTGGTATTGTTTTTGATATATAGTGAGCAAAAGTACTTATATTTATTTTTTTAGGAAATAAATGACTGCTTAAAGTAGCGCAATACGGTCATTTAAAAATAAATTTGTGGTAATACATCTAATTTATTTTGCTAAAACATAAAAAGAAAGTAATTTTATCTAACAATTAAAAATGAAGTGATGAAAAATGTAATTACTATTTTGTTTTTTGGTTTACTTAGTGTTGGTGTTTTTGCCCAAGATAAAGTAGCAAAAATTGAATTTAAAACCGAAACCATTGATTATGGAACCATTGAAAAAGGAGCTGATGGCCTCAGAACGTTTGAGTTCACCAACACTGGTGAAGCGCCTTTAATAATTTCTGATGTAAAATCAAGCTGCGGCTGTACTGTTCCTAAGTGGACCAAAGAGCCGATCATGCCGGGTCAGAGTGGTGAGATTCAGGTGAAATACGATACCAATCGTGTCAACCCGATTAGAAAAACGGTAACTGTTATCTCTAATGCTGCAACTCCAACAGTTGCCTTAAAAATAAAAGGAACCGTAATTGATTCGTCTCAAAACAATATTTTAGAAAAAAAATCTAAAAGTGTTATTGAACAATAATACGCGCAGTTAAAGTTAGAAAAACCTCCAAAATTTGGGGGTTTTTTATTTAAATACATTTTCCAACTTAAATTGGATAGCAAGATTTTTGTTATTGCGTTGAACGATCATTCGAATCGTGTTGCCAGTTTTGAGATAGAACATTTTATTGACAACCTGAAGACTCAAATTTTGAGTGGCCTTGCCATTTATTGAAATGACCACATCACCAACCTTTATTCCTGCAATTTCGGCGGCAGAATTAGGTCTTACAACCACCACTTCAAAGGATGGTTTTAGGTTATATCCATACGTTACTGATGTGGTAATTAATACACCCGATTCATTATCTCTGCCGTACATATCTGTGAATTTAGGACTGATCAATTCTTTCACGACTCTCAGTCCGCGCTGTTCCAAAACAATACCGCTCTTATTATACTCAAATGGCAAGTTGTAATTATTGTTCTTTTTTAAAGTTAATTTAGCAGAAGGATAATCAACAATTAAATTAAATCGTCTTAACAATCCTCCTGAAATACTTCCATTTCTTTCTTTAAATGTTTTTGCAATAGAAATAGATGACGAATCTGGAAAAGCAGCATTCACATCCTGAAACATGAAAGATTTTAGTTTTAGCTGACTCACCTTCGACCGTTTTCCGTAAACACTTCCGCTTAATCCTCGGCCTAAATAATCGTCAAAATATTTATCCCCCTTGGGCTTAATACCTATAGAATCGTTCTCAAATAACCACAAATCATCGCTTCCTCCGGTATCTATCAATAGTTTGACGGAATTTTGTTCATTTTGAGTAAGGATGTCAGCCTGCAAATACGGTTTGTTATTGTTAAAACTCAAATTTAAGCTTTCGCATTTTCGACATGGTCTATAAGTATAAGTTTGAGGGTTGTGAAGTTTTATAAATTTTCTTCGATAATTGATTTCAACAATAAAATCCTTGAGCAGATCATAACCAATAATACCATGTACTGGCACCCCTAATATTGGGGTAAAATTAATGGAATTGTCGAAAACCACGTACAAATCTTGATTCGGATTTATTGCCTTTCCTATTCTAACAATATTTTTTTCAGACTTAATGGATGATACCGCTCCATCAGCTCCTAAACCCCTTAAGGAAATTGTTTTAAGGTTTTTGAGATGTAAGCTATCAGCAAAATTTAATATATTAAACAATATCGGTCGACTAACGCCGGTATCTAAAATAAACGAAAGTTCAATACCATTTACCGAAACAGGCATGATGATTAAATTGTCTATTAATTCAAAATTTATCTTATCGCTTTCAGTGTTTAATAAATTGAATTTACTCTGAGCAAAAACGAAGCAAGTCGTATAAAAAAAAATTAGCGAAAGAAATAAAAAACGTTTCATGGGACCAAAATCAAACCTACAAATGAAGATACAAAGGAATTATTACAACCCATATTTTTAGTATAATTTTTAATTATTCCTTAAGAAAAAATTGCAACTTTGTGCATTATAAAAATAGCTATGCCAAAGATTTCTCAAAAAGGGCAGCACATGCCTTCATCACCTATTAGAAAATTGGTGCCATTTGCGGAAGCCGCTGAAAAAAGGGGTACCACTGTATTTTATCTCAATATTGGGCAACCTGATATTAAAACACCACAATTGGCCTTAGATGCTGTGAGAATTCACTCGCTAGAAACCATTGCTTACACCAGATCAGAAGGCTCTGAAGATTACCGGAAAAAAATCGCCAAGTATTACGAAAAAAATGATATTCATGTTAATCACAACGACATCATTGTAACCACAGGCGGAAGTGAAGCTTTATTGTTTGCTTTTGGAACAGTAATGGATGAAGGCGATGAAATCATTATTCCCGAACCATTTTATGCTAATTATAACGGATTTTCAACAGCTTCAGGCGTGAAAGTAGTCCCAGTAATTTCCAAAATTGAAGATAATTTTGCCTTACCACCGATTGAAGAATTTGAAAACCTGATTACGTCAAAAACACGCGCAATTTTAATTTGTAATCCAGGAAATCCAACAGGTTATTTATATTCTGAAGCTGAAATTAAAACCTTAGCTGAAATTGTAAAAAAACACGACTTATTTTTAATTGCCGATGAAGTGTATCGCGAATTTGTGTATGATGATGTTAAACACTTTTCCGTATTACAAGTTCCAGGATTAGACGAACACGCTGTAGTTATAGATTCTGTATCGAAGCGTTACAGTATGTGTGGTGCGCGCATTGGATATTTGGTTTCAAAAAATAAGACGTTTATTAGTACAGCCTTAAAATTTGCACAAGCGCGACTCAGTCCGCCAACATTAGCACAGATAGCCAGTGAAGCGGCTTTGGAAACACCACAAAGTTATTTTGATGAGGTAAAAGCAGAATACATGCAGAGACGGAATACTTTAATGACAGCACTCGAAACAATTCCTGGTGTTAAAGTGGCCAAACCAAATGGCGCCTTTTATTGTATTGTTGAGTTACCCGTAAAAAACGCCGATGACTTTGCCCAATGGTTACTTGAGAAATTTGAGTACAATAATCAAACAGTAATGGTAGCGCCAGCGGCTGGATTTTATTCGACACCTGGGGTTGGATTAAACCAAATAAGAATCGCTTATGTACTCCATGAACAAAGTTTAGTTACCGCCGTGAATATTTTAAAAGAAGCTTTAAAAGTTTATAAAGATTAATGCTAATTGAAAAAAACTTTTCCTTAAAAAACCACAATACATTTGGAATAGATGTAAAGGCTAAAGCATTTGTTTCGGTTGAAAGTTTAGAAGATTTAAAGGCTGCATTAAATACATCAAGCTACGAGAACAAATTTATTTTAGGTGGTGGCAGTAATATGCTTCTCACTAAAAATGTTGATGCGCTTGTAATCCATATCAATTTAAAAGGCAAAGAAGTAGTCAATCAAACAAAGGATGAAGTTCACGTTAAAGCCTATGCGGGTGAAAACTGGCATGAATTCGTTGTTTGGTGTATAGAACAGAATTTTGGTGGCATTGAAAATTTATCATTAATTCCAGGAAGTGTTGGTGCTACACCAATTCAAAATATTGGCGCCTATGGTGTTGAAATTAAAGATGTTTTTATTAGTTGCGATGCCTTAAATGTTAAAACTGGCAACATAAAAACCTTTTTCAATGAGGAATGCCAGTTTGGTTACCGAGAATCCGTTTTTAAACAAGACCTAAAAAATTTGTATATAATTCTAAGCGTTACTTTCAAACTCACTTTCAAAAATCACCATATAAAAACCAACTACGGTGCGATTACAACAGAATTAGAACGTTTTAATATTGAAAATCCCACTATAAAGGATGTATCTAAGGCGGTCATCGCTATTAGAGAAAGTAAACTTCCCAATCCTAAAGAAATTGGTAATAGTGGCAGTTTTTTCAAAAATCCTATTATAAAAAAATCACACTATCTTAAACTTTTAGAAAATTTCCCTGAAATACCGCATTATGCAGTTTCAGAATCTGAGGTAAAAGTACCTGCTGGTTGGTTAATTGAACATGCCGGTTTTAAAGGAAAAACCTTTAAAAATTATGGTGTGCACAATAAACAAGCACTGGTTTTGGTTAATTATGGCGACGCTAGTGGAAATGATATTTTAAATCTTGCAAATCTTATTCAGCATACGATCAATCGGCTTTTTGGCATTCAAATAGAAATGGAAGTTAATGTGTTTTAAAACTTATATTTTTAATAATTACGGTAAAAACATATTTAAAAAACAAAAAACCATTACATTAGTAGTTCTTGTATAAACATAATTATTTAAGAATATTGTCTTGTAGTACCGAACCAATAAAATTTTCTACAAAAAAATCGCCAACCCAACCATAAAACCGAAGATCCTTGAGTCAAAATTTAGAAGACGAAATTACGCAACTGCTTAAAGAAGGTGATCAGCATGCACTAAATCTCCTTTACGAACATTATTCCGCTGCTTTATTCGGGTCGATTATTAAGGTAACCAATAATCAAGAATTGGCTGAGGACGCCTTGCAAGAGACCTTTGTGAAAGTTTGGCGCTATGCCGATAGGTATGATTCTAAAAAAGCAAAGCTGTTTACCTGGCTGTTTAGAAT
>NZ_DAISXK010000058.1:12539-15094 GCF_036825875.1 Paucihalobacter sp.
CAAATTACGAAGTCACAATCTAAAATTTCACAAAGAAGTCCAAATCGACAAATCCGACGTATATATACTACCATCAACAAGTTTAAACCAAGACGTAATTGACTTAAAGGCCCAGCTAAACAAAATTGATGAAAAATATCAAATTGTTTTAAAAGCATTGTTTTTTGAGGGAATGACACAACAAGAAGCCAGCGAAGAATTAGATATTCCACTAGGAACTATTAAGTCAAGATTGAAAATTGGTTTACGAGAATTGAAAAAATTTTATGACTAAAGAGATGAAAGCCATGGATAAAAAATTACAGTTATTTTTAGAGTCTAATTTACTAGACCTCTATATTATTGGTGCGACTTCACCAGAAGAAAACAGAGAAGTTGAATATTTCATAAATAATCATGAAGAAGCTCAATTGGCTTATTTAGAAGGTCAAAACAATCTCGAAATTTTGGCTAAAGCAAATGCTATTGAACCTTCTAAAACAAATTTAAACACCATTCTGAAAGCAATTAATTCGAAAAATTCAAATTTCAACAATGAAGATAAAGGAAAAGTGATTTCAATGACCACCAAAACAAGCACAACGCCTTGGTACAGCATCACAGCCTCGGTTGCAGCCTTATTATTTGCAACAGTAGCGACCTCTTTATACTTCAACAACACCGCTTTAAAGTCTGAAAACCAAATAGTAGTTGAAGAGATTTTTGATTTAAGAAGCGACATTGAAAAAACCAACAGCCAGTTAAACGAACTAATGCTTCAGTTTCAAAAATTAAATAATCCTGATGCCCAGAAATACGTATTACGCGGTAACGAGCGCGCTCAAAAACTTGAAACCGTAGCCTATATAAATCCTGTGGAAAAAACTTCAATGCTTGATATAATTAGCCTTCCACAACTACCAGATGACCAGTGCTACCAAATTTGGGCAGAAATGACAGATAGAATGGTTAGCTTAGGTATTATTGACCCAAGAGATGCTAAATTAAAACCATTGCCTTATTTAGAAGACGCTTTAGCCATTACCATTACCATAGAGCCTAAAGGTGGTAATATAACTACAACGCCCGAACGAGAAGTTGCAGAAATAAGTTTGAACCAATAAAAAAACCGTTTTATTAGCATCATTATTAGCTTTTAAAACGGTTTTAAATGTCGTTGTGGTGATTCTACTCTTTATCAAACAAGGCTTTGTGGATAAATCCAGCAACTAAAGCACCTGCAGTAGGTGCTAGCCAAAATAGCCAAAGCTGCGGCAAATATGCACCTTCTGCAAATAGAGCTTGGCTAGTTGAGCGTGCCGGATTAACCGAAGTATTTGTAATTGGAATACTAATAAGGTGAATGAGGGTTAACGCCAGTCCAATGGCAATGGGCGCAAACCCTTTTGGCGCTCTGTGGTTAGTGCTACCAAGGATTATTAACAAGAAAAATGCTGTCAGTACAAATTCTGCAATAAGAGCCGAAACCATACTGTAACCATCAGGAGATAGGCTGTCGTAACCGTTAGCTGCAAAACCGCCAACATCAACAAACCCACTTTTGCCAGAAACAATTAAATACAACAAGGATGCCGCACCCACCGCACCAATTAATTGTGCTAAAATGTATCCAACTAAATCTTTGGCTTTAAATTTACCCCCGGCCCAAAGGCCAAAGGAAACTGCTGGGTTAAAGTGTCCCCCAGAAATATGGCCAACGGCATAAGCCATAGTTAAAACGGTTAAACCGAAGGCCAAAGCAACGCCGGCAAAACCAATACCCAATTCGGGAAATCCGGCTGCAAAAATGGCGCTGCCGCAACCACCAAAAACCAGCCAAAAGGTTCCAAAAAATTCTGCAAATAATTTCTTCATTGATAAATATTTAATAGTTAGTGATTTAAAATTAAATATTTTTAAGACATGTTTAACATCTCGTTGAAAAGATTCTAAAAATTCTAACTTTATTTCCTTCACAATTTCTCTATCATCAACTATCTTTGTAAAAAAAATAAGGATGGAGCTTTTATTAATTACCATAGTATTACTAGCACTTGCAGTTGGCGGCATTGCCATAAAAATATGGGCAAAAAAAGATGGTAAATTTGCCGGAACTTGTGCCAGCCAAAGCCCTTATTTAAATAAAGAAGGAGAATCATGCGGATTTTGCGGCAAAACACCCGACCAATTCGAAAACTGCAACGAACCTAAACACTCTTAACATAAATGCTGGAAGATGCATTGTTTTTCAGTTTTGCCGCGGTTCTTTTAATTCAATTAATTTATTACGGTTTTGTATTCTTAAAATTTTCATTTAAGGAATACACAATTCCCACAGCTAAAAACATTCCCGTTTCAGTAATAATTTGTGCAAAAAATGAGGCTGATAATCTTCGTTTAAATCTTCCATCCATTATACATCAAGACTATGCAAGTTTTGAAATTGTACTTATTGACGACAACTCCTCCGATGAAACTTTGGAGGTTATGGAGGAATTTGCCCAACAACATTCCAACATTAAAATTGTTAAGGTAAAACCAATTGACAAATTTTGGGGTAATAAAAAGTACGCACT
>NZ_DAISXK010000059.1:0-14554 GCF_036825875.1 Paucihalobacter sp.
GTCGAAAAAAAATTTGAAGCGGTAGTTACTGAACCAAAAGCAGTAGAAGATACACCAGATGCGATACTTCCTAAACCAAAAGCGGTGGAACGGGGGCCAGAAGCGAGAGTACTGGAACCAAAAGAAGTAGAACGGGAACCTGAAGCGATATTTCCTAATCCGAAAGAAATAGAATGTTCACCCGAAGCAGTCGAATTCTCTCCAAAAGCGGTCGAATATAATCCAACATTATCATCATCCCATTGAGTTGTGTTAACGGCTCCTACTCTAAAAGCCGCTTTCCTCGGATTCCAGACCATACGAACACCTATACCACTCGGTGCAATTGCCCCTGAATTTAAGGTCCCCGTGCTCACAAACCCATCCGTCCCCGAAATAGTAACGGCACCAGCATCAGCGATGATGGTATTTCCGGCTCCGGGACCACCAAAATCGTAGGCTTGGTCTAGAGTTCCTGAACTGCTGTTTTGCAAGTATTCTTTAGTCACTACAGCTTTACCATCTGCAGCATCAATCATGGCATTATCCATAGAAGGCAAGCGAGTCAAACCATTTTTTAAAACAATCATCGCATCGCTGCGTTCGGCTTCATCAACTGAACCATTATTATTTAAATCGATGGCATTTCCGATTACAAATAGACGATCTGCGGCATTGGCTACTCTAAATTGTGTAGCTCCATTGGTTGAAGGAGTATAGTTAGTGGCACCTACACCAATAACGGTTTCCCCAAAGCTACTGGCGGTGTTTTGTCTTCCAAATGAGGTTGAGCAAAAGGCAGTGGCGCTTGTACTTAAACCAAAAGCAGTGGATATATCTCCTGAGGCGATTGCATTTGAACCAAAAGCAGTGGAACCTGTGCTTGAAGAAGTTGTATTTGACCCAAAAGAGGTTGACGCCGGACCTGATGCAGTTGTATTTAAACCAAATGATGTTGAAAAAACAGCTGTAGCAATTGAGTTAGAACCAAAAGCAGTTGAACTATCACCTAATGCGGTGGTATTAGAACCAAAAGCAGTTGAAAAAATACCAATATTTGCATCATCCCATTGTGTTCCTGTGACATTACCAGCCCGAAAAGCCGATTTTCTTGGATTCCAGACCATTCTAACACCAGCTCCAACTGGAGCAAATGCTCCTGAATTTAAACTCCCCGTACTCATCAACCCATCCGACCCAGCAATAGTAACCGTACCAGCATCAGCGACGATGGTATTTCCCGCGCCAGCGCCGCCAAAGTTATAGGCTTGGTCAAGGGTACCACCATCACTACCTTTGACGGGAATCCATGTATTGCCAGCAGCTTCCCAATAATAAAACCCAGGTGTATTGCTGCCCACCGTGGTGGTTAAAAAAACCATCATGCCGTTTTGGTCGGTTCCTGGATTGATAGATGGAAAGTTGTCTATTTTCGGGATTAATAATCCGTCAATATTAGTCGGGTTGGCCTGACTACTTGAGCGGATATCCAATCGTGCATGGGGCTCAGTCGTATTAACCCCAACTTGAGAGTAACTCCAAAAGGAAAAACCTAGAAATGTATATAAAATAATCTTTTTCATAATTACTATTTTTAGCGGACGGTTGCATGATAGCATAATGGGCTAGTAAAGTTGGGAAGATTGACTACTAAATCCTATACCTGAAATTTTGTATTTTTAATCAAAATATCTACCTGAATTCAGGTATAGAAAATTAAATAATGCTTGTTATTTTGAATCAATAAATTTCTATAGTTTCATAAATCGCTTCATATGAGATAAATCTTCATTTACTGTGCGGAGCAAATAAATTCCTTGGTTTAGCCCTGATACGTTGATGGTATTAACGCCATTAATTAACTGGCCAGAGCTTACACGTTGCCCTAAGAGGTTGTAAATTTCAAAATTCATATCACCCAAATCATTTTGTAGCATGAGCTGTTCTTCCACTGGATTTTTGATGAGTTGCAAACTTGCTGTTTGGTTTTCGGAAATACTTAGTTCCGTAAGTTCAAAGGCATTTGATAGGTGTTGGCAACCCAGCACATCGGTCATTTGCACCGTGTAGGCGCCGTTAGCAGTAGGCGTGTAAACAGACGCTGTAGCGTCAGGAATAATCTCTCCATCTAGAAACCATTGAAAGTCTGGACCACTGCCGGTTGTGGTAAGGGTACTTCCCGTCTCTTCAATACTGGGTAAAACGATTGGGTTAGTGCTAAGGCGTAATTGTGATTGATACATCATCGCCCCACTTCCATAGGCTTGAGCGAGCCAGCGGTCTTCATCAACCTGGATCAGCCCGGTGATGCCTGTGTTAAGCGCAGGAAGCTTTGTCTGGCTGCCAGGAATTACAGCTCCATCACCATCCAATCGAATAAAAAAGCTACGCACTACTCCACCGCCATCATTACTAATATAGGAAGCGATAATTCCTCCATCTGCATCTGCATCTAGGGTTCTTGATTCAATGCCAAAAAACGTTGGCGCGGTGTTCGGCACGATGGCAGTACCATTGTCACCAAAAGTAGTATCTAAAGTACCATCAATAAGGTAGCGTGCGAAGACCATGGTTTTAGCCCCGCCTGATATATTATCACTTGTAGCAATCACCAAGCGGCCTTCTGAGTCTATGATACTTTGTATCCCTCTGGAACCGATATTGCGTAATGTTGTAGGATGTTGTGCACGGCCGTTTGTTCCAAACGTGGTAAGCATATTACCATCTATGTCAAAAGCATACATTACAGCACGAAAATTACCGCCATCAGTATTTTCAGCACGGGTGACCAAATAAGTACTATCGTTTGCTTTATGTACTTGTTCCCATTCTGCAAAAGAATAACTCATATTAGCATGAGAATGCATACGAATTCCTCCGGAACCAAAAGTAACGTCTGGTGTTCCATCTGGTAAGGCGCGCATCAGCCCTACACCTAAAGAACCACCGTTTATATTTGGAAATCGACCGATTGCCCCAAGAAGTGTATCGCCAGCAATTTTGATCATGTTACCAAAATTTCCGCTAGATACGCCCCCAGGTTGTAATAATATTTCCCCATTGTTCCCATAGCTAGAATCAATAGATCCGTCAGGCATAAGACGGAACAATGTTGGACGCCATGTGCTTACCTCTCCGCCGCTATTTGAAGCCCCAGATACCAGTATCTTGCCATCGGGCAACACTTGAGCCGCCGTTGATAATAAGCGTCGTCCGCTTGGAGAGCTAATAATGCTCAAACCATTAGTCCCAAAAGCACTGTCTGGTACGCCACAAATATCATATTTCATAAGGGTTGCACGAGTGTCAAAACTCCCAGCAAGTACCTTATGGCCGACACCGAGATAATACCCGTCGCTCATTTCAACAATGCCCCAGGTTGCCTGAGAGCTTAGGGAATTAGTATTAGGCGATTCTAAAACACCTCCATTGGCAAAACCAGGATCGAGAGTAGTTGGTTGGGCTTGCGAGATTTGCATGGTTGCTAGCATGATGTAGATGATCACAGTAGCTTTGTTTAATGTAGTTTTCATATTCATAATATTTATTTAATTGTTTTTTTAATTATTTTTTACAGTTCAATCTGTACCTAAAGAATTGATTATAATGATTAAAGTCGCTAATAAAGTTGACACTAGTACCCGCAAAATCCTATACCTGATTTTTTGTATTTTTAAGTTGAATAACTACCTGAATTCAGGTATTGGATATGTAAAATGACTGTTTTACCTTTCTAAGGTTGTTTCGTAAGCATGCAACACTGACTTAGATAAACGCAAAAATGATATGGTAAAGAATTGGTTTTCGGTTGTGCTTGTGCTTTTTATGGGATTGTGCTCTGCATTGCTATCAGCCCAAAATACAGTTCAGCAAGCGCTTTCAAAATCTATAGACTCTACAACCATTCTTATCGAAAATAGGTTAACAGATGCAGTGGTGCTTCCAGTAATTCAAGCAATTAGAGAAAAAGCCCAGACTCATCAGCTTATATATGAATACGCCTCTACTTACTTGATTGAGTCCAACCATCATTTTTTAAATAGCCACTGGGATGCGGCTATTAATGCTTCTCAAAAGGCTTTTGAAATCGGTGAATCTATGGACGATGGCATCCAAAAAACCGAAATCCTGGTCAAAGCCCTAAATAGCATTGGTTATGTATACAGCTTTCAGGGCGATTTTGCTGAAGGACTTTCTATAAGGCTTAGAGCTTTAGAAATCGCTGATGCTCGGACCAGTAGTAATTTAGATATGGGCAATTTGCTGTCTTGGATAGCCGATGATTACCGCCATTTATACCAATACGAAAAAGCCATTGAATATCTAAACAAAACAGAACCCTACTTACAGTATATGACGAACGAGTCGGTTGTGGACTATTATTATATTTACTGTCAATCGCTTGCTGCTTTGGGGAATTATAGTGAGGCAAAAACACAATTGGCCAATCTGGATACTTTTATTGCTAATAATAGCACTTTAACAGAGTACGACAGAAATATAGGTTACCTACAATCAACGAAACTGCACGGAGAGTTTGCCATGAATGATAAAGATTATAATCTGGCCATCGAGCAATATAACAAATACTTACACCATTCCGAAATATTAAAAAGCGATGTGCACATTGCCATTGCATTTAACAAAATAGCCCGTGCGTATCAATTGTTGGACAATAACGAACAAGCGCTAAAACATTTCAAATTATCCTATGATGCCTGCTTAAAGGACGGCTCATTAGATTATGCTTATAAAAACGCCAATGCCATCGCGAATCTATATGCTGAAAACAAGGATTTTGCGAATGCTTTTAGCTATAGTCAAAGTGCATTTCAATTAAAAGACAGCCTCAATGCGACTGAGAGAGTTAAAGAACTAAATTTTTTAGAGGCGAAATTTCAAGCTGGTAAAAAGGAGAAAGAGATTGCTGAATTAAAATTAACCAATACTGAACAAGAACTGAAAGCGGTTAGACATAACCGAGTGTTAATTATTGGTGCTATTGTGGCCTCTGCTTTAATTATCTTACTGGGATTGGCATACCATAATAGCCGTCAGAAAAGAATAATTGTTGAAAAAGAAAAACGAGCTGTAGAACAGCAGCAACAAGTGTTATCGCTACAGGCCATGGTCAACGGACAAGAGACTGAACGTACCCGAATAGCTAAGGATCTCCACGACAGCTTGGGAGGTGCGTTTTCCACTATTAAAATGCATTTAAGCTCATTGGAGCACGACCTGAAAAAGGAACAAAACATAGATTTGTTACAAAAATGCATCCAAATTGTTGGTAATACCGCTACTGAAGTGCGCAGGATTGCCCATAATATGATGCCCGAAGTATTGATTAAATTAGGATTGCTGCATTCAGTGCAAGAACTAGCTGACAACATAAGTAGCTCAAAACAGTTGAAAGTGAGGTTTCAACATTTTGGAATACAGGAGCGATTAACTTCGAACTTTGAAATCATGCTGTATAGAATTGTGCAAGAATTACTAAATAACATTATAAAACACTCAAACGCAACCGAAGCTATTGTTCAATTTATAAAAGAAAATAATAGATTAAGCATTACGGTAGAGGATAATGGCAATGGATTTTCTGGACAGGAAGCCACCAAAGGTATAGGTTTAGCTTCGGTAAAAGAAAGGGTACAGTACTTAAACGGAAGTCTATCTATAGATTCAGAATCGTCTGTAGGAACCACCGTTATGATGGAATTTTTACTTTCTGAGACATAGTTTTTTAAAAATTATACCTATTTTTATACTCATAACCATGCCGTTATGACAACATTATTCATTATCGACGACCATCCTTTAGTTGCCGACGGCGTAACGACTATGCTTAAATCCGAATCGAACATGAGCGTTATTGGGGTTGCCAAAACAGGGAAAGAAGCTTTGTCTTTTCTTGCAAGTAGTACACCAGATATTATTTTACTAGACATCAATTTACCAGATATAGATGGTTTAGAACTTTGTGAAAGAATAAAGGCATTAAAACTTAATAGTCAAATTTTAATACTAACGTCTATTAATGATTTTGCCATCATATCTCAAGCACTGTCTAAAGGTGCAAATGGGTATTTGCTTAAAGACATGGAAAGAAAGGAGCTACTTGAAGCTATTGATACAGTTTTGGACCGGAAAATTTATGTGAGTAACGCTGCTAACGAAAAGTTACTGGCACAGTATCAAAATAAGGCGAAGGACAAACCTCAATCAATTGTACTTACGCGAAGAGAAAAGGAAATTCTAGGACTTTTAGATAAGGGGATGAATGGCCCACAAATTGCCGAACATCTATTTATTAGTGCTTATACAGTGGAGACCCATCGCAAAAATTTGATGCAAAAACTCAATGCAACAAACACCCAAATGCTTCTAAAAATGGCTAGGGAATTTCATTTTTTAACTTAAGTGAAGTCGTTTATGAATTTATTATTATTTAAAAAAAACTAAGTATTGTAAAACAGGAGCAAACTACTAAGGTTATAAAACTTAAAGCAAACCAAAACTTCATAGCGCCTTGTAACAAGAATCGAATCCCAAAAAACAGGAACACCACTTGAGCAATTAAAAACGGAATAGTTAATAGCTTACCCAAAATACCTATTAAATTATGATTTATTTCAAATTTGAAGATGACGTGAATCAAAACAAAATAACCAACAATTATAAAATTGATAATGGTGAGATTTTTATGGTTGATTGTCATCCATAGTTTTGAAAGTTGTTACACAAAAATTCATTCAGTATTACGAATTCAAGGTATAATTTTATAGAGATTTAATTCAATATTGTTATAAAGAATCTGCATCTGATTTCAATTTTTTTCAAATTTTCAAATATTTTTTCAAATAACGTATTTAAAATTCTAAAAGCGAGAATTAATGATTTAAAAACCACATATACTTATGAAATATAGATAAATAAGATTTATCTTAATTCTGAAAAAAGTTCTAAATCCACTGTTTTACCAAGCAAATTATCCGTTTACAAACGTTTACAAACGAAACTAAATAGGTAACAACCGAATAAATTTTGCTGCCAGTTACATCTTTGCATCGTTGAATGAAACCAACTGGTAGAAACAACAAAATGTATTAACTGTTTAACATTAAATTTTATTATTATGAACGCATTAAGAAACAAAGTACAGTTGATTGGAAGATTAGGACAAGATCCAGAAATCGTAAATCTAGAAGGTGGTAAAAAGTTAGCAAAATTTTCAATGGCTACCAATGACATTTACACCAACGCAAAAGGAGAAAAGGTTGAGAATACTGAATGGCATAATGTTGTTGCCTGGGGTAAAGTAGCCGAGATTATTGAAAAGTATGTTAATAAAGGTCAGGAAATTGCTGTTGAGGGCAAACTTACTACTCGCAGCTGGGATGACAAGGAAGGTAACAAACGTTATACTACCGAGGTTGTTTGCAATGAAATGCTTTTATTAAGCAAATAAACAGATCTGATTAAATCAAAAAATCCCGACAACCTAGGTTGTTGGGATTTTTTCATTGGTAATATTCAAGTTTTTTGGAGCGTATCAGGAACCAATTTAAAAAGATAATTAGGCCACTTTTTTCTGTAAATCGAAACACGGACATTTTTTACAACGTTTGGTTTCGCATTTTTTGTATTTTTTGCAACAGTTACTTTTCACGCAACCTAGATGTTCAACACCTAAAGTGATAAGCTTTTCTAGACGCTTTTCTTTGAGTTTTTTGGCTTTCTTTTTACCCATTGAAGAATTACTAACAACACAAAGGTAACTATTTTTAATTATTCTAAATAAACTTTAACATTTAAACTGTCGAACTATCACCCGCCGAACTAACTACCGTAAGCTGTTGTATGTCTCTGTCAAACAAATACAAACCACCCTTGTCGTCACCAATCATTTTTATTTTATCTAAGATGGTTCTTGCTACTGCTTCTTCTTCGATTTGCTCGGCTACATACCATTGTAAAAAATTATGCGTGGCATAGTCTTTTTCCTGAAGTGTGATATGCACCAATTCGTTAATGCTGTTGGAAACAAAAACCTCATGTTCAAAAAGTTTTTCAAACATTTCTTTAAATGAACCGAAGGTTACATTTGGTGCGTTCAATTCCGAAATATGAGCATGACCGCCACGTTCGTTTATAAATTTAACCAACTTCAACATGTGTTCGCGTTCTTCGTTCGATTGATCGTACATAAACTTAGACACGCCTTCTAATCCTTTTACCTCTGCCCAAACAGCCATAGCGAGATAGATTTGAGACGATTCGGCCTCAATTCTTATTTGATTATTTAATGCAGATTCTATTTTTTTTGATACCATAATATTTTCTTTTTTGCAAAGATACAATTTGATTGGCTTTAAAAAAAGAGGTCTTGCGCCAGTCTAAATGTATTGGCGTGTGCATTTATAATTGTTTTAATATCGGGAGAATAGCCGCCACCCATAGAGCACATTACTGGTATTTTGGCATCTTTACATGTTTGTAAAACAAAGCGGTCACGTTCTGCACAGCCTTGAATCGTACAACTAAGTTTACCCAACTTGTCGGTTTCTAAAATATCAACGCCACACAAATAGTAAATAAATTCTGGTTGATGGTCTTCAATAAGTTTAGGCAAAGTTTTTTTTAAGGTATTTAAATAGGTTTTATCGTCTGTTCCGTTAGGCAAGGCAATATCCAAATCAGATTGTTCTTTTTTGAATGGATAATTACCAGCACCGTGCATGGAAAAGGTAAATACATCACTGTCGTGACTAAATATTTCTGCCGTGCCGTTGCCTTGGTGTACATCTAAATCGACAATTAAAATCTTTTTAATATTGTAATGCGCTTGTATATAGCGCGCACCAATGGCTTGATCGTTATACAAACAGAAGGCTTCACCGCGATTAGAATAGGCATGATGCGTTCCGCCTGCAATATTCATAGCAATTCCGTATTTTAAGGCAAATTCACTGGCTTTTATAGTACCATCGGTTATGATTAGTTCTCGCTTCACCAATACTTTAGATAAGGGAAATCCAATTTTTCGGGCTGCTTTTTTATCTAAGGTTAAATTATTTAAATCGTCAATGTAGGCTTGTGTATGAACCGCTTTAATTAAGGAATCGTCTGCAACTTCAGGGTTAAAGAAATTATGAGCAGCACAAGTACCTTCGTATAAAAGTTGGGTTGGTAGCAGCTCATATTTTTCCATTGGAAACCGATGGCCTGCAGGTAACGCATGTGCATAAATGGCATGGTGTGCTATTTTTAACATTGAAGTTACTCGATAGCTATTGTTTTTACTTCAGAAACAAATTGATTATCATTCGTAATACCTTCAATATATAAGTTTAAAGATGGGTTTTGTATATTTAAAAGAGATAAATTAATAGTGCCATCATCCGCTGGTTTTTGATTTGGAAACCAATTTATGACTCCATATTCTTTAAAAAACGATGTGTTGTAAAATTGATAAACTGGGGCATAAAATGTTTTATTTGCTGAAAATGTAAGTGGAAATTTGGTGCTTGTGATTCCAGATGATTGTGGTCTTGTTCTATTAAGGATTGATGGATCGGTGTAAATTTTTATAAACCCAGCACTTCCTCTAATACCACCACCGCCAAGTCCATACAAATCGGATTCTATATAATCGATAATTTCCATATTCATATTGCTTAAAATACTGTAATCAAGCAAAAGAGCATCATCTAAATAAACAAGTGGTGTATTCGGGCCCCAATTTACACGTGGATTTATGATGTTATATCGTCCTTGAAATTCATTTGCAATCCAACCAATTCGGTTTAGATATACAGATAATCTCATGTTTGACATTCTATCACTGTCATTAATTATACTTATTTTCACATTTATAGATTTCGATTTTAATCGCTCAGCTTTCGTGTTTTTTCTGCTGCCTTCTAACACAATCTCCTCCAGTATTTCCATGCGTTCCCATGAAGACCCTAGACTATTGTTCAACAAAGTATAATTATCTTTGAAGTTGATGTTTAGTACTGCTGTTTTGTTATTAAATTTTGGAATACCAGAAGGATGAAATCTTGGATATAGACCTGGTGCCTTTGTTTTTCCTTTTCCAATCATAAAACCAGCCTGAAAATACTCGTCTTCAATCGGCACTAAATTTGACTGTGAAAATTTTGTTTCTTTAGATTTAAGTTCAAAAATTTCTGTATTGTTGTTTTTTAAAGGATAAACTAGGTAAGTGCCTCCTTTTTCATTGTCGTTAACAGTAGCCACTACATCAATACCGCGCTCAAATGCTTTATCAAGAAGTGGGGAGCCCTTAAAAATTGTACTCCAACTATAACTACTCCAGCCTTGGGTAAGTAATAGTAAATCAAGGTTGAATTTGGTTTTTCTATCTGGATTGGAAAAATAGTATCCGCCATTTTCAATAGGCCCTCTTAGGTAAGGTTGAAGATAAACCGAAGACAATATGTTGTTATGATGGGTGTACGATTTGGTTCCTGATGGCAAAACGGAAATACTTAAGCTGTTGAATTTATCAAATGAAACATCTGCAAGTTTCAATTTCAACTTTAAACTATCTGCGTTTTTACTAACCATTACATTCTCGATAGTATTGGTTTGAATACCTTGGTAGTTAAAGAACAAGCGCTCTAGTAACGGATTGTTGTTTTCATCAAATAAGGTAAATATATTCATACCAGAGAACAGGTTTGAATAATCTATAACAACATTAACCTCCAGCTCATTATTAAAACTAAAGGGAACTATTTTAATTTCATCTCCGTTGTGCACGCCTAATTTATATACTTTTCTATCAACAAGTTCTAACCCCGAAGTATTAGTTTTAAAGTTTATGGATATTTTTGTTTGAAGATCGGTAACAGACATGGCAATACCGGTCGGCTTAATGTCACTTATATGGATTGATTTATTGTAATCATAAGACTCAACCTTTAAAAAATACTTTTCATTAAGCTTAGGTTTAAATATGGTCTTTCCAAGACCTACTTCATTTAGCAAAAATTCATTAATGATATTGTTTTGACTGTCTAAAATTTGAGCCTTGGCATTTGAAATCCCAAATCCATTATTGTCTTTTGCAATAATCCCTACAGTATTAAAAATGTCAGAAACGATGTGGCCACCTTCTGGCAAAATTTGTAATTCTATGTCGTCGTTTTTCGAGTTGAATTTAATTTCTTCTTCAAGATCGGCATTTATAACTCTAAATTTTTGTTCATAATGATTTTGTTCATCAAAATTTAGCATGTAATTGGTATAAGCCTTAAAAGTATATTCTTTTTTTGTGTAAGTACTGTCAATATTAAACACGTTGTTAGCAACACCATCTAACATAAATACGAGTTTTTCAGATATAGCATTACCGTCATTGTCGTAAATTCCACAGTAGAGATTAGAGGTCATTAAAGAGCGCTCCTTAGTAAATTTATCAAAAACGTAAGCGCTAAAACCAAGCATTTCACCCTCAACATACACCGATTTATTTAAGTGAACATAAGCAACTTCGCGGGGTGCGTCACTGTAATCTTCATAAGAATTTGTTAGCTTTTCATCTGACTGCTGAGCGTGACTGGTTGTTGCAAAATTAAAGAATAGAAGAAAAGTTAAAAGCGTTGGAATTTTTGAGTTCATGCAGAATTGTTTTAGTGGACTGAATAATATTTAACTATCAATTATCAAAAATTATTCCTGTATTAAAATTATGCTCAATTTTTTTGTTAAAATACGATTTAATTTCATGAATATAAAAGTGAAATGGTTAATTATTAAAACTTTATATAAAAATTAAGTTTTGCGCTTCCATTTTCAACAAGGCTTTAGTACTTTTAAGAAAATTTTCCAACATGTCGGTACAGCCAAAATTAGTACGTTTTAATAAAAACGTACTTTCTAAATATCAAATTTACAACAGTATTTTTATGACCTTGCCTTTTGACGCGGTTACAAAAACAGGGGTTTTATTGCCTTTGTTTCACGAAACTTGTGTGCGTGGGTTTAAAGCAGGTGATAATCCAACCACCATAGTAGATACTTTTTTTAAGAAGTATCAGGCGAGACGAAACGAGCAAAGTCAGATAAATTTATTTTTTAGGCTTATTCAATATATCGAAAGGCAAGTGGTACTTTTTGATGCCATTGAAGACGCGTCATTTTCCATAGTAAACAACATGGAAGGTATTGGCACCTTACGTAGTATCAAAGAAAAGGCCGTTTCTCAAAACAAAATGAAGGAATTGCGAAACTATTTAGAAGCTTTTAAAGTGCGTATTGTACTTACGGCGCATCCAACGCAATTTTATCCTGGCTCTGTTTTAGGGATCATAACAGATTTGTCGGAAGTTATCAAAACCGATAACCTTTCCGAGATCAATAATCTACTGGCGCAACTTGGGAAAACACCATTTTTTATGGAAGAAAAACCAACGCCTTACGATGAAGCTATTAACCTAATTTGGTATTTGCAAAATGTATTTTATCATTCCTTTGGTTCTGTTTACGACTATATTCAGCAGAATATTTTCGACGATTTAGAGATTGAAAATAACATCGTTAATATTGGCTTTTGGCCTGGTGGCGATAGAGATGGTAATCCTTTTGTGACCCCTGAAATTACCCTTAACGTCGCTAATAAACTAAAGGAAAGCATCATAAAAAATTATTTGGAAGATGTAAAACATCTCAAAAGACGTCTTACCTTCAAAGGGGTGAAAAACCGAGTAATAGACTTAAATGACAGGCTTTATAACACGTTTTTACAGAAGAGTAAATCTCCGCAAATCACGCTCGACTATTTAAAATCGGAATTGCAAACCATCCGGCAAATATTGATTAATGAACACCAATCGCTTTATGTGCAAGAGGTAACAAGCTTAATTAATAAAGTGCATTTATTTGGTTTTCATTTCTCAAGCTTAGATATTCGTCAAGATAGCCGTGTGCATGATAGTATGTTTAAAGCCTTGGTTGGTGAATGTATTGCCTCCGGAAGTAACGTTTTTCCTGAAGATTTTCTGAGTAGAACTGTGGCTGCACAACAAAAATATCTATCTGAAATCTCGGGAAACGTCGAAGGGATTACCTTTAAAGACGAACAAGTAATAAATATAGTCCAAACAATAAAAGCCATTAAAACCATCCAAACCGAGAACGGTGAAGTAGCTTGCAATCGATACATTATAAGCAATAACCAAACTACGATGAACGTCTTGCAACTATTTGCAATGCTGAAAATTATTGCTTTTGAAGATGCCCTAACAGTCGATATAGTACCGCTTTTTGAAACCGTTGACGATTTAGAAGTCTCGGATGAGGTAATGGAGCAACTGTACAAAAACCCACAATACAAAGCACATTTAGCAGAGCGTAATAACAAGCAGACCATCATGCTAGGCTTTAGCGATGGCACAAAAGACGGTGGTTATCTTATGGCAAATTGGGCGATTTTTAAAGCCAAGGAACGCTTAACTAAAATTTCAAAAAAATACAAAATAGATGTGATATTCTTTGACGGTCGTGGTGGACCACCAGCGCGCGGTGGTGGAAAAACACACCAGTTTTACGCCTCTTTGGGTCCAACAATTGAAGACAAAGAAATTCAACTTACCATTCAAGGTCAGACTATAAGTTCTAATTTTGGCACTAAAGAATCGTCCCAATATAACATGGAGCAATTGCTGAGTTCAGGAATCTCAAACCGCTTAGACGAAACCAATATTAAAATGTCGCGTCAAGACAAAGCAGTAATGAATAAGCTAGCTGCCATTAGTTATAAAACCTATGTAGATTTTAAAAACCATCCTAAATTCTTACCTTATTTAGAGCGTATGAGCACGCTTAAATATTATGCAAAAACTAATATTGGTAGCCGTCCATCAAAACGCGGTAAATCTACCGAGTTGGTGTTTTCCGATTTAAGAGCCATTCCTTTTGTGGGTAGTTGGAGTCAGCTAAAGCAAAATGTTCCCGGATTTTACGGCGTTGGAACGGCCTTAAAGTGGTATGATGAAAAAGGAGATTTTAAAAAAGTCAAACAACTTTATAAAAACTCTAGTTTTTTTAGAACGCTTATTGAAAACAGTATGATGTCGCTGTCAAAATCCTTTTTTGACCTCACTAAATATATGGCCGACGACGAAGAGTTTGGTGAATTTTGGAAGATTATATTTGAAGAATACACTACCACTAAACGCTTGATATTAAAACTCTCAGGCTACAGCGAACTTATGGAAAATGAACCAGCTGGAAAAGCATCTATTCAAGTACGTGAGTCTATAGTGTTGCCATTACTTACCATACAACAGTATGCCTTAAAGAAAATACAAGAACTACAAAAAATGCCACATCCAGATAAGGAAAAAATTGCAATTTTCGAGAAAATAGTAACGCGCTCGTTATTTGGAAATATAAACGCGAGTAGAAATTCGGCTTAAAAAAAAGCGACTGATGAAGCATCTTAACCAGTCGCTTTATATAGCATTATCTATAGTTTATTTTAAATACACTACCTCAAATTTTGCCAACGGTGCCATTCTTGCCTTGTTGAGTATAAGTGTCG
>NZ_DAISXK010000060.1:0-12719 GCF_036825875.1 Paucihalobacter sp.
ACCCGAGATTCTTATCAGTATTTAAAGGCGCGGTCATCGAAATTAATAGAATTTGAAATCTCTGCACCAGACGAAGTGATTCACGTAAAACTGAACGAACCACTTTACAGTTGGACAATAGAAAATTTAGTGAAAAACGCTATTGATGCCATGAAAGGCAAAGGCAAGCTACAAGTTGAAATTGTAAAAGATCAAAAATTTGTTCATATTTTAGTAAGTGATTCTGGAAAAGGAATTCCAAGACATTTATTTAACACCATTTTTGAACCAGGATACACTAGCAAAAAGCGCGGTTGGGGATTGGGTTTGTCGCTTGCCAAACGCATTATTGAAGATTACCACAAAGGCAAAATAAAAGTAAAACATTCTGAAATAAATAAAGGGACTACGATGCAGATTTCTTTAAGGATATTATGATATTATTCAGGTTTTTTTACCAATTAGTTGAAGACAATCATCATTTTAATTAATAGAATCCTACAAAATAAATTAAACCAAAGGTTAAAATAATTGCTAATATTAACAGATAGAATTCTTTCCTTACTTGGGCTTTAGCCTTATCTCGAATTTCCGCTTTTATTAGTTCTAATTTTTCAACATCAATACTATTGAAATTATTCCCGGTTTCGCTATTGCAATTATGACTTTTCTTTAATTTGTTTCGCCAAATTTTGTTTTCTCGCCGCTCTATTTTTTTTCGTCGCAACTCTTTAAACCTTTCGTTGTGCGCTCTCAGCCTTCCGTATGATCCGTCTATGGGCATTATATTTAATTTATCTTCAAAGGTTAATACATCATTATAGAATTTAAAACATCGATAATAAGTAATGCTTTTCTTTTCATATTAAAAAATAGTCAACCTCTTACAAACAATCCGAAATATCATTAGCAATCCTTTTAAATTCTTCGGGTGCCAATGTTGTTTTGTGTGTGAATTTGGCATCATCCATAGTTCGTAACGGGATTAAATGTACATGCACATGTGGCACTTCAAGTCCAATAACCGTTAATCCAACACGCTTACAAGGCACTGCTTTTTCAATAGCTTTGGCAACCGTTCTTGAAAAAGCCATGAGTTCTAAATAAGTATCTTTATCCAAATCAAAAATTTTATCCACTTCTTTTTTTGGAATACACAAGGTGTGGCCGGGAGCATTGGGATTGATGTCTAAAAAAGCCAAAAAATCGCTGGTTTCAGCTATTTTATAAGAAGGTATTTCCCCTGAAATAATTTTTGAAAATATGGATGCCATAATAATGAAAGTATAGGTAGCTATAAATATAAAAAGATTCGCTCTTACGAACGAATCTTACGTTAATTATTTTTGGAATGAATTATCTTGAAATTTCTAAAATATCAAATTTCATAACCCCATTTGGCACTTTAATTTCGGCGGTATCACCAACCGATTTTCCTAAAAGACCTTTGCCAATAGGCGAACTTACCGATATTTTTCCTGCAGCTAGATTCGCTTCACTTTCGGCTACCAAAGTATAAGTTACTTCCATGCCATTGGTTTGGTTTTTTATTTTCACTTTCGATAATACCAAAGCCTTTGAAGTGTCTAATTGTGATTCATCTATCACGCGTGCAGTAGCAACAATTTCTTCTAACTTCGAAATTTTCATCTCCAACATTCCTTGTGCTTCCTTGGCTGCATCGTACTCGGCATTTTCACTTAAATCGCCCTTATCGCGTGCATCGGCAATGGCTTGAGAAGCTTTTGGGCGCTCAACATCTTTTAATTGGTTAAGTTCACTTTTTAACTTTTTTAAACCTTCTTCTGTATAATAGGATACTTTACTCATAATTTTGTCGTTTTAGAAAAACATAAAGCCACTAAACTTTATAAAGCAAAGTGGTTAATGCAAAAAATCCCGCTTGCACGAGATTCAGTATGCAAATATACAAAATATTATGATATGCTGTAATTTATTGTAAATTGCACGCGGTAAAAAATATAAAATGAAGCAGTTTTTAGTATTGGTTTTTAGCATATTACTTGTAGGTTGTAGCGACGACGATCGCATCAATAATTGCAATTTGTTGCTTAATGTTGGTGTTAATATTTCCATTAATTTAGACTTACCACAATACAGTCAGTTGCAATTTATAAGCAACTCTGTATATATTCCAAATCAAGGAAATGGCGGCGTCATTGTTACCAATGTTGGCACGGGATTACGTGCTTGGGACGCTTCCGACCCTAATGTGCAACCAAGTCAATGCTCTGTTTTACAAATTGACGGCTCGGAGGCAGTGAGTAGCTGTACCGAAGCCAATCGTTATAGTCTGTTTACGGGTCAGCCTTTAGGCGCCACCGACTTACAATGCGGTTTGAAAGAATACCGTGTATCGGAATCTGGTACTAATTCGTACTTGATCACCAATAATTAAAAAAGGCAGCTATCTGCTGCCCTTTTCTTTAAAATCTTAGTGTCGCTCCCAGCAGAAAATTAGTAATGGCTTGCGGATAAAATCCAACACCTTCTACCGTGCTAATCACACCAGGATTGGTGAAATCGTCATCAAAAGTGAAATAATATCCATTTGACACATACTTCCGATTAAATATGTTGTTTACCAAACCGGTTAGCACAATTTCTTTAAACACCGATTTTGGTGTAATGGTATAAGTCACATTAAAATCGTTCACAAAAAAGCTGTCTAATTTTGATACTTGTGCTTCGGTGTTGCTCATAAATTGTTCGCCAACATATTTGCTGAGTAAGGACATTTGCAGCTTGTTTGTAGGCTGATAAACCAAGGCATTCGCTGCCACAACATTGGGTGAAAATGCTATGTCAGTTTTTCCTAAGTTTAGCAATTCGCCATCAAACTCCGTAATGGTTTCTATGTTTTTATTAGAACTTAATGTGAAGTTTGGTTGAAGACTTATTTTATCTGAAAGTCCGATTACCGCTTCCAATTCTAACCCTAGTCGGTAACTTTCACCGCTATTGGTTCTGATGGGGTTTCCTACATTGTCTATATTTCCTGTAAACACTAACTGTTCGTTGTAAAGCATATAATAGGCATTGGCATTAAAGGTGAATTTTTTGCCTACATGACGCCAACCCAATTCAAAATCGTTTAACTGTTCTGGTTTGATGTTTTCGTTGTTTTCAAAATCGTCTCTACTCGGTTCGCGATTGGCACGTGCAATTGAAAAATACAAATTATTCCCATCGTTTAAATTATAAGAAACACCAGCCTTAGGATTGAAAAACGTATAATTTTCATCCACATTAAACAAGGTTAAATTGGAATTGATGCCCGAGGTTTGGTAATTCACATTTCGCACTTGCAAATCGCCGTACAAACTCAATTTTTCACTCAACTGATAATTAGCTTTTGAAAACACCGAAAAATCATATTTTAGAGCATTTCCCTCGTAATAACGATCTCTAATATCAGATTGAGAAGCAAAACGTACCCAAATCACTTCACCAAAATGATCGCCGTCATAATGACTGAACGAACCCCCGAAAATTAAATCAATGGTCTCATTTTTATAGTTTGCGGTTGCATTTAGCACATAAAAATCATTGTCTAACCAACGCCGTCTAATGAGGTCTGTGCTACTAACTTGATCTCCGTTAACAGTTAAGGGTTCAAAACCATAGGTTTCAAAATCGTCATCTTCTCTAAACTGTTCAAAAAAGCCGCGTCCATATGTATAATTCAAACCTAAATTTGCTGACCATTTATTATTAAAACGATGATTTATATGAAGCTGATAGTGGTCCTGCTTATAATCGTCAACTTCATTATCATAAAACTGCATTTCGCCATTTGCATCGGTATACATGCCTGCCGGATTAAAGGTGCGGTCGTTGGCCAAGGTCTCGGCATCTATCCCAAACCAAGACTGATACGTCACCTCTCTTCCACCAAAAATAATGGCTTTAATCAAGGTTTTATAACCCACATACGAACCTTGAAGAAAATACGATTTTAAATCGGTAGCAGCACGGTCGATATAACCATCGGAAGCGATGTTCGACAATCTGCCCGCAACTTCAAACTTATCGTTGAGCAAACCTGTACTAAATTTGAGGGTATGTTTGCGGGTATTAAAACTTCCAAAGGAATTAGAAATTTCCGCATTGGGCTCATACGAAACCGCATCGGTTAATACGTTAATACTCGCGCCAAAGGCTCCTGAACCATTGGTAGAGGTTCCTACACCACGTTGCAGCTGCAAACTTTCAACCGATGAGGCAAAATCTCCTAAATTTACCCAAAACGTTCCTAGCGATTCGGCATCGTTGTATGGAATTCCGTTAATGGTAACATTGGTAGATTGCGCACTAATCCCACGCACTCTAATTCCGGTGTAACCAACACCAGCGCCTGCATCGGAAGTGGTAACCACCGAAGGTAAAAAGTTAAGCAAGATTGGAATATCTTGACCTAAATTACGTTTGGCAATTTCCTTTTTTGAAATATTGCTGTGGGCAATGGGCGACTCTGCTGTTACACGAACAGCCTTTACTAAAACCTCATCTAAGATTTCAGTTTTAGTAGAATCTTGTTGTTTTTCTTGTCCGTAAATAGAACAAACAGTTAATAAAAAAATAAGAGTTGCAGCGCCAAGTTTTGAACCTAGGGCGCCAGATACACAAAGACATTTCATCTGATCATATACATTTGATGTTTTGGACAGATGGAATGCTTTACTAAGTACTGAGATTTGATTGGAATTTGTTAATAAGCATTTCATTCGTTAAAAATTAATTTAGCGAATAAAAAGAGGTCATTATTCTTGTGTTAATAATTGATTTACAACACACCAAAACGCGTTCATTGGCATGTAATTTCCTAAACAGCATTACCTGTTCCAGGTTCAACGGGTATGATCTCAGCCGTGTTTAGCTTGAAGAAAAAAACTTTAGTCTTCTAATTTTTCACTAAAAACAGCACCCCTTTATTGAGAACGCAACAAAGGTAAGAGAAATAATTTACGATATACAAAGTACGATATACGATTTTTGTAAAAAAATTTAATCAACTGGAGGTGGCTTTCTAAATGCTTTTTTATCAGATTGATCGCGCTTGGCCTTGAGTCTCTTTTTAATGGCAGATTTAGGGATTTTTGTCGCTTTTCGCTTTTTGGGTTTTACCAATCCTGATTTTATCAACTCTAAAAAACGCTCAATAACTATGGCTTTATTTTTATGTTGCGATCTGCTTTCCTCGCATTGCAATATTAAAATTTGCTCTTTTGTGAGTTTGGTTTTTAAGGTTTTGAGCAGTAATTCTTTTTGAGCTTCATCCAAAGCAGCAGAATTATTCAAATCAAAATAAAGTTCAACTTTAGAAGCGACCTTATTCACATTCTGACCGCCAGCGCCTGAGCTTCTAACGGCTTTAAATGTGAGTTCTGAAATGAGTGCTGTTGTATTCAAGTTTTTACTAGGAATTTATGAGGATAATGTATTTTCGAAATGTGTTTTTTTGCTCACTGATTTCACAGATAATCACAGATTTTTTTGCTATTGTAAAAAATTGTCGAATTTTCAAAAATCAATCAATTTTAACCTGATGGGTTGGTTTTAGTAAATCGTTTACCGTTTTCACAGGATTGAAGGTAATTAATGGCACTTCTACAAAAACAGTGTTCCAATAAGCCATACTGCCATTCCATAGTCCTGGTTTTTCCAAGGCTTTTAATTCTTTTCCTTCTTGTGTTTTCTTGGTTATAAATGCTGCGTTTGGATCAACAAAATCATGTAAATTATACTTTTTGCCATTGTGATTTTTAAGACCACAAACCAAATCAACTGGATTAAAATGCGTCGCTGATTTTAAGATGTTTCGTTGTTGTTTATTGTTTTTATCAATTTGTGCTGATTCAACAATTTGCAAAGACACTCTTCCGTTATCATCCTTAACCCAAAATGGGCCGCCACCTGGTTCACCTTCATTCTTAACCATGCCGCAAACCCTAATTGGCTTATTTAATTGACTTTGAAGGTATTCAATTTTATATTTTTCTGAATATTTTTCAAATTCCTTTGAAATATCAACATTCAATTCATTTTTTAAAAACTCTGCAACTTCAATAAGTGATTCTTCGGAAAATGATGATTTTTCCAATAATTTTTGATAGTTAAAAACCTTTTGCTGAATGTCTAGTAAAATGCCAGCTAATACTTTTTTATAAAGTGCTACTTCATCTTTATACTTCGATGTAACGACATTATCTATATTTTTAACGAACACGATATCAGCATTTAAATCATTGAGATTGTCAATTAACGCACCATGACCAGAAGGTCTGAACAAGATACTTCCGTCTGGATTTAAAAAAGGCTGGTTGTCGGGCGTAACTGCAATGGTATCGGTAGATTCCTTTTGATAGGAAAATGTAATGTTGAAGGTTCGTTCAGTAATCTCCATAACATTAGAAACTACCCGCTTAAACTCCTCTTTGAAATTACTTTCAAAATCTTCAGAAATCGTAAAATGAATATGAACCTCAGCGCCTTTTGAGACATAAAGCGCAGTTTCGTATAAATGTTCTTCAAAAGCGGTTGCGGTTTTATTATCTTTATAAAGATGAAAGGGTAACAAGCCTTTCGGATAATTACCATAATTTAGTTGCGATTCGTCCATCATGGTTTTGGCAAATTCTAAAACTTGTTGACTTTCATTCAAACTATTAAAATCAATTCCTTTTTTTGAAAGTTCTTGAAGTACTAAATGATAAAATGGAAATTTCTCCATTCCAATGCGGAAAATTGACAAATCCTTAAGCTTTTCTTGATTTATGAACGAATTAATAGATTGCTCCTCTATGTCATACTCTTTTAAAAACTTGTACAAAAACTTAAACATTCTGGTGGCTGCACCCGAAGCCGGCACAAATTTTAATACCTTAAGGTTTTTTGAATTGCGCTCAAAGTAGTCTCTGTAGTGATCTACATTATGACTATTCAATTTTTTTATACCATCGCCAATGGTAGCTGCCGAATGCAAATCAGCCGTTTGAGCACCTTTTTTAAATAGTGCTATTTGAGTATCAACTTCTCTTGGTGTTAAACCCTTTTGTTGTATTTGTTGTATGTCCTTTTCAGAATAAATCATGCTGTTCATTTTAATAATTTATCAATGTGCTTCACCGCCATTTTCAATCGTTCTTCCTTACTTCCCTTTAGTAACACATAAGGCTTTTCATGTTTAATTAAAACATGCTCAAAAGCTTTAAACATTGCTAAACGTTCTTCGGGTTTGTCTCGTAAGTCATCGGCTTCCCAAGGCGTATCAATATAGGTTAAAAAATATAAATCGTATTGGTTTTTTAAAGCATATTTTTCAAGCGTCGGATCGCAAATGCCGCCGTAATAGGTTTCGCTATACACTTTTGTTTCAAGTAAATCCGTATCGCAAATCAATACCGAGTCTGTTTTTTTTGCCAACCGATTTTCAAGCTGCATTTGCCCAATAGCAATGGGTAACAAATCGTGAGGCTCGCATGTTTTGCGTTCATTATTCCATTTATTTTGAAGGTATTCGCGCGCGTATTCTGGCACCCAAACAGAATTATAATAACGTGCTAGTTGCTGCGATAAGGTAGTTTTTCCAGTTGATTCTGGACCAAAAAGCACAACTTTTATACAGTTTGCGGGTTCTTGCTCAAGTAGGTATTCCATTGTCTATAACCTTGAATTGCTAATATGGTGAATATTATGTACTGTAAAGATAGTATTCCTAAACCGCGATAGGCATAAAGTGGTATGGTAATAATATCGGCAATAATCCATAAGGTCCAGTTTTCAATTTTTTTGTTGGCCATATACCACATCGCAGTGAAGAAAATTCCCGAGGTTAATATATCTATATAATTAGGAATTTCTAAAGTGTAATTGAAGGTTTTGTAAACCAAATGCGTTACAACTATCGTAATTAAAAACATGGCAACACCAATTATTTTTTCTTTGGAATTGGTTCGAGAAATTGGAACCAAAGCTTCGTTATTTCGTTTACGAGACCAGTTCCACCATCCATAAATACTCATTATAGAATAATAAAAATTCATCATCATATCACCCAAATAATCATTGATATACAATAAATAAACCGTTATAACGGTGCAAATAATTCCTGTCGGATACACCCAAATATTAACTTTTTTAGCATACCATACACTCAAAATTCCAAATACAAAAGCCACAGCTTCCAAAATAATTATATACCACGGACTTGCACGGTAGGCTTCAATAAAAAAATCAGAAATGTGGTTCATAATTGCGTCTATCGGTTTTAACGATTTTCATATAGAGCAATCCGCCTTCTATAAGTTCAAAAGCCTCTTTTATTTCAGTGTTGAGTACTGCCATTACGGTGTCGTAATCGCCGTATACTTGAGTACTCAAAGGGTTTTCAATCACTTTTAGGTTGGAGGCTCTTAATTTTTTTATAAAATGAATGATAGCAGGTTCGTAATTGTCCTGCAAAGGTGTGAGCGTTAATTCTACAGAAATTTTCATGTGTTATAAAACAGTTGATTTTAGTTATTATTTAAATGTGTTGAATACATCTTCATCCTCTTCAAAAGCGGTTCCAATAACCACCATATCACCTCCGGCCTGATAAGCAGAATCTAGCTGTGATTTACTTTTTATACCTCCACCAACAATAACTGGCACTTTTAAATCTTGCTTGACAGCTTTAATGATTTCCATAGGTATTGGATGTATAGCTCCACTGCCCGCTTCTAAGTATATTAATTTCAAACCTAAAAGCTCGCCAGCTTTGGCAGTGTCAGTGATTTTTTGAATATTGCTTCGCATAATTGGCATAGTTCCTGTGACCCTTTGAACAGCGGTTTCATTACCGTTTTCAATTAAAATGTAACCAGTGGGAATAATTTCAAGCTTTGAACCTCTCAGATTTTTTACTGCCTCCACATGTTTTCCAATTAAATAATCTGGATTATGACCAGAAATTAAGGATAAAAACAACAAAGCATTCGCCGACTGAGAAATTTGGGTCACGTCACCAGGGAAAAGGATTACAGGTAAGTTACTGTGCTGTTTAATTTCAATAACTACGAGGTCGGTTTTGTTGTCTTCAACCAAACTACCACCTACAAAAATATGGGTCGCTTGTGACGCATTTATTTTGCCAATACTTCGTTTTAATTGATTCAGTTGTACTTTATCAGGATCAATTAACACCGCTAAAAGTTTGTCTCCATTTGTGATACTTTTAATAATGTTTTGATATACTGAACTCATAAAAATAGGCAATTTTTAATGTTGACAAGCAGTCGCATAAGCACATGTGAATCCTTCAAATTCTAAAAAATGCGATACATATCTATACTTTCTACTATTATAATCAATCCAGGCAATGGTCTGATGATCCTCTAACATAAATGGCAGCACCAAAAAGTGCTCTCTAAATAACATTCCAGGCGTTGCAAACAGCTTGTAGAGGGATTCTTTTACGCCCCAAATAGTGGTTAGTTTTTTGATGTACTCGTAATCGTCCTTTTTCAGATACTGAAATTCATAATCAACAAATTTATGGGCTATGATGGCAATTTTTTCGCGTTGCTTTTCAATATCAATCCCAACTTCATAATCGCTAATAATCACTCCTGAAAATGTAAATGAATGCGTTATAGAAATGTGCTTTCCGTTTTTTAAATGCGGTTTTCCATTGGCCTTATAATACAAATCCTGATCAGTATAACCGAAGCTTCGCAGTAAATGTCTCACACTTAAAAATCCGCGCTGGTGCAAATCACTTTTCATTCCTAAAACACGATTTAAACTTTCGGGCTTTAAAGTTAGCGGCGTCATCAAATCGTTGTAGGATTCAGTAATCTTCCAAATTTTAACAGTTGTTTGTGAATCAGGCTGAATTGTTTTATAAAGAGGCATTTAGTATTCTCGATGTTATTATGTAAATTTGCACAAAATTGCTTAAAACAAATATACAATTATGAACACAAAAACACTTGCTTATGTTCCTTATAAGGTAAAAGACATGTCTCTTGCTGCTTGGGGACGCAAAGAAATTGAATTAGCTGAAGCAGAAATGCCTGGCTTAATGAGTTTACGTGAAGAATACAAAGACTCTCAACCATTAAAAGGTGCACGTATCGCTGGATGTTTACACATGACCATCCAAACTGCTGTACTTATTGAAACACTCATTGCGCTTGGTGCCGAAGTTACTTGGAGTTCTTGTAACATTTTCTCTACCCAAGATCAAGCTGCCGCTGCTATTGCTGATGCTGGTATTGCTGTTTATGCTTGGAAAGGCATGAAAGAAGATGAATTTGATTGGTGCATTGAACAAACCTTATTCTTTGGTGAAGACAGAAAACCATTAAACATGATTCTTGATGATGGTGGCGATTTAACCAATATGGTTTTTGATAAATATCCAGAATTGGTTTCTGGAATTAAAGGTTTATCAGAAGAAACAACAACAGGTGTTCACCGTTTATACGAACGTATGACCAATGGAACCTTACCAATGCCTGCGATTAACGTGAATGATTCTGTTACCAAAAGTAAATTCGATAACAAATACGGCTGTAAAGAGAGTGCAGTAGATGCTGTGCGTCGTGCTACAGATATCATGCTTGCCGGAAAACGTGTAATTGTTTGTGGTTATGGCGATGTTGGTAAAGGAACTGCGGCTTCATTCAGAGGTGCTGGTAGTATCGTTACTGTAACTGAAATAGACCCAATTTGTGCTTTACAAGCTGCTATGGACGGTTTTGAAGTAAAAAAATTAGAAACCGTTATCGCAACTGCCGATATCATTTGTACAGCTACAGGAAATAAAGACATCATTTTAGAAGATCATTTTAGAGGCATGCGCGATAAAGCCATTGTTTGTAATATTGGTCACTTCGACAATGAAATAGATATGTCTTGGTTGAACAAAAATTACGGTCATACTAAAGATGAAATTAAACCACAAGTAGACAAATATACTATTGAAGGCAAAGACATCATCGTTTTAGCTGAAGGTAGATTGGTTAACTTAGGTTGCGCAACAGGTCATCCAAGTTTTGTAATGAGTAATTCATTTACCAACCAAACCTTGGCACAAATTGAATTGTGGACCAACAACGAAGCCTACGAAAACAAAGTGTATATGTTGCCTAAACATTTAGACGAAAAAGTAGCGATGCTTCACCTTGAAAAAATAGGCGTTGAACTTACCGAATTGCGTAAAGACCAAGCCGATTATATTGGTGTTGCACAAGAAGGTCCGTTTAAACCTGAATACTACAGGTATTAAAAAACAACTTTCAAATTCCAAATTCCAAATCCCAAGTTCTAATGAATTTGGGATTTTTTTTAGGTTGAATCGTTAGCGTCACTTTAACCCAATTAAAAGCTATACCGCAGAGGTGCGCAGAGAAGCACAGAGTTGCGCGGAGTAATACTGATTATTTTATTTAAATCTGATTTAAAAAATGCAAATTGCAGGAAACAATTGTCTGGGATTTTTTAATACTTAACAATTTGATAATTCAGTTGCGGATAACATAGTCCTAAAATCGTCGATATTTGATTGATTAAACAAACTTCCTACCAAACACGCGTTTTATGAAAATCCAAACCAACCTTACTTTAGCTTTTTGTTGTTTATTGAGTTTTTACACTTGCAAAAGAGAGAAACCAACGCAAATTGTTGATACAAAACTTCAAGTGATGCATCCACGTGTTACCTGGACGGAAAAACCTTCTGAACATGCTATTATTTCATGGACGAGTACACTTTTAGGCGAAGAAAATTATGTGGTATACGATACGGTTTCTGATTTAGATAATGATTCCGCTTTAAAATTTAATAGTTCTAAAGACGGGAAAATATTCATGAGAAAAATGGATTATGCCGAGGGTGTCCCAGAGGCCTACTATCACCATGCCGAATTAAACAATCTAAATCCATCAACTACCTATTACTTTAAATACTGTACAGATAATAGCTGTTCCGATACTTACAATTTTATCACAGCGCCAGATAAAGACCAACCGTACGCATTTATTTCCGGAGGTGACTCTCGTTTGGGAGGCGAAAAACCACGATTCGCAGGAAGAACCCCTTTAGTTGAAAGAAAAAAAATGAACCAAATGATTGCCAAAATGACCGAAGAAGATCCTTCTATCATGGCTTTTGCACACGGTGGTGATTATTGCACTACCGCAGATTGGCGACACTTATATTATTGGTTCGAAGACCACACACTCACCATCACAAAAGACAACCGTATTTTGCCATTAATCATCACAAGAGGCAACCACGAGCATGAAATAGGGTTTCTGGAAAATTTTTGGTTGGGTGAAATCACCAACGAATACAGTGACGGCTATTTCTTCATGACACAAATCACACCCAGTTCAGCTTTAATTACGCTCAACACGGAAACCAGTATGGCTGGTGATCAATTAGAATTTTTAGAAGAAGTTTTAGAAGCACATCGCGTTAAGAACAACTGGATGTTTGTCCAATATCACAAACCTGCTTATCCTGCAGTGAAAGATTACGACCGTGAAGATTTTTATCATGTACGTAAGTACTGGGTGCCATTATTCGAAAAATATAAAATTAGTTTGGCCTTAGAATCAGATGGACATTCCCTTAAAAAAACTATGCCAATTTTAAATGGGAAAATCGATCCAGAAGGCATTATTTACATCGGTGAAGGCGGATTGGGTGTTCCTCAAAGAAAACCATT
>NZ_DAISXK010000061.1:0-12685 GCF_036825875.1 Paucihalobacter sp.
AATCAATAGTGAAGGCTTTTTTATTAAGAGATTCCTTTTTTCAAAGGAATTTGCTAATCATTCAGCTTCAAAACCGCCATAAAAGCCTGCTGAGGGATTTCTACATTACCAACTTGTCGCATAAATTCCTGCGAAAGCAGGAATCTCATCAATCGAACCATTGATTACGAACGGGGACTTATAACCCAAAATTAAATGGTAAATGGAATTAAAGCTTGTGCAATAAAGGCAAATATATAAGATAAAATAAAAATGTTTTTTTGGCCTTAGCTCAGGACTATTTTCACAAGTCTGAGATTCCTTTTTTCAAAGGAATTTGTTAATCATTCAGCTTCAAAACCGCCATAAAAGCCTGCTGCGGGATTTCTACATTACCTACCTGACGCATGCGCTTTTTACCTTTCTTCTGTTTTTCAAGAAGCTTGCGTTTACGTGAAATATCACCACCATAACACTTAGCAGTTACATCTTTCCTTAAGGCCTTAATGGTTTCTCGCGAAATAATTTTGGCGCCTATTGCCGCTTGAATCGGAATATCAAATTGCTGTCTCGGGATGAGTTCCTTCAACTTTTCACACATTTTTTTACCAATATGATACGCATTATCCGCATGGATCAAAGCCGAAAGTGCATCTACCGTTTGACCATTCAGCAAAATATCAACACGCACCAATTTTGAGGCACGCATGCCTATAGGTGAATAATCAAAAGAAGCATAGCCCTTAGAAACGGTTTTTAACCGATCATAAAAATCAAACACAATTTCCGCAAGTGGCATATCAAAATTGAGCTCAACGCGCTCAGGAGTTAAGTAAGTTTGATTGGTGATTTGCCCGCGCTTGTCAATACACAAACTCATAACATTACCAACAAAATCAGCCTTGGTAATAATGGATGCTTTTATATAAGGTTCTTCAACACGGTTTAAGGTTGATGGCTCCGGTAAATCGGTTGGGTTGTTTACAATAAGCGCTTCATCGGGCGACTTATTGGTAAAGGCATGATACGACACGTTAGGCACCGTGGTGATTACCGTCATATCAAATTCGCGCTCCAAACGCTCCTGAATGATTTCCATATGCAGCATGCCCAAAAATCCACAGCGAAACCCAAAGCCTAAAGCCGCCGAACTTTCTGGCGTAAACACCAAAGAGGCATCGTTGAGCTGTAACTTTTCCATAGAGTTTCTTAGCTCTTCGTAATCTTCAGTATCTACGGGATAGATCCCCGCAAATACCATAGGTTTTACGTCCTCAAAACCTGCAATGGCATTCTTGGTGGGGTTTTTGGCATCGGTAATGGTGTCACCTACCTTCACTTCTTTGGCTTCTTTTATGCCCGTAATAAGATACCCGACGTCACCAGCTTTTATTTCGTTTCTCGGAAATTGTTTTAGGCGTAAAGTTCCAACTTCATCGGCGTTATACGTATTGCCAGTAGCGATAAATTTGATAAGCTGATTTTTCTTAATGCTGCCATTTAAAACCCTAAAATAGGTTTCAACCCCGCGAAATGGATTGTACACCGAATCAAATATTAAGGCCTGTAAAGGTTCATCTACATTGCCACTTGGTGGCGGTATCCGTTCAATAATAGCCGCTAATATTTCATTAATCCCCAAACCAGTTTTTGCACTGGCTGGAATAACGTCCTCATGTTTGCAACCAAGTAAATCTACAATATCATCTGTTACTTCTTCTGGGCTTGCACTTGGTAAATCTACCTTATTAAGTACTGGAATAATTTCCAAATCGTTCTCTAAAGCCAAGTATAAGTTTGAAATGGTTTGTGCTTGAATACTTTGTGCCGCATCTACAATCAATAAAGCACCTTCGCAAGCGGCAATAGATCGCGAAACCTCGTAACTAAAATCTACGTGCCCAGGCGTGTCAATTAAGTTAAGCACATATTTTTCGCCCTTATATTCATAATCCATCTGGATGGCGTGCGATTTTATGGTAATGCCGCGTTCGCGCTCTAAATCCATGTTATCTAACAATTGCTCTTGCTTTTCTCTATCTGTAACCGAACCAGTAGCATCTAAAAGTCTGTCTGCCAAAGTACTCTTTCCGTGGTCTATATGAGCAATAATACAAAAGTTTCTAATGTGCTTCATTTATCTTTTTCTTGATAACATGCCAGTTAAGGCTGGCAATTTTTTTGGCTGTAAAGATACATAATCCGCTACAATAATAAGAAGTCAAAATCAACACATAAAATTATCCACACAGACTAAATTATCCTTAGAAACATTCTGATGATACCTAGAAAGTAATAAAAGGTGGTCAAGCAAAGACCTCACAGGTTTTTAAAACCCGTGAGGTCTAAAAATCAATTAATTAAAATTATTTTAAGGTGCTTATATAACAGTATTGCTGATGTAACGGATAGCCAGAAAATAGTTCATTTTGTGAAAATGTAATAGTCACCCTTAATCGAATGTGCGGAAAAACCGTAAGCATAAGTTAAAAACTATTTATATATTGCAGCCCAACTCACTACTTGCTATTTCGCTTATGCGCTTATTTGTATTGTTGCTTTTGGTTATTCCAGCTCTTACTGTCGGACAAAACTTTAGTGTTTCAGGCATTGTGGTTGATGCCAATAATCAACCCATATCTTTTTCAAATGTGGTGGTTATGAGACATACGGACTCCACCATAGTAAAAGGCACAAGTACCGATGATTTGGGCTATTTTCAAATAACTAATGTTTTAAAGGGAAAGTATACCGTAAGCATAAGTTTTATTGGCTACACTACACAAAGTATTCCAGTTGATTTAGAGGCAGACGCCGACCTCGGTACGATCACACTTACCGAAGACGCCGAAATGCTTTCCGAAATAAATATTACTTCAACAAGACCTACCATCAAGCGCGCACCAGACCGGTTAACGTTTAATGTTGAAAACACAGCCCTCGTGGAAGGAAATATCCTTCAGGTGCTTAAAAGCACACCTGGGGTTTTGGTGTCCGACGGCAATATTATGGTAAAAAGCAGTACGCCAACAGTGTACATTAACGATAGGAAAGTACAATTATCCCAAGCCGAACTTACAGAGCTGTTGGAAAGTTCTTCTGCAAATAGCATAAAATCGGTAGAGGTTATCACCAATCCATCTGCTCGGTATGATGCCGATAGTGGTGTGGTTTTAAATATTGTAATGGGAAAAAACCTCGTTACAGGTTACCGTGGTTCTGTATTTAATAATTACACCCAAGGGGTATTTCCTAGGTATAATTTAGGAACGAGTCATTTCTTCAAAAACGAAAAATTCAATCTCAATCTTAACTATAGCTATAACGGCAATAAAATTAACCGCGATAACGACGACACAGTTAATTTTTTAGACAATAATAATCAAGTTGAAGAGACATGGCGTTCATTGGTGAACAGAAACACCTGGTCCGAAACCCACAATCTAAACCTCAATTTCGACTATTATTTAAGCGATAAAACCACACTTAGTGTGACCTCTTCTGGCGTTTATATGCCTTATTTTAAATACAGAATCAACAACCAAACGTCCATAGTCGATAGCAACGATGCTTTTTTAGGCCGTTTTACCGCTGATAATATATCTCGTGATGACAAACATAATATCGGAACCGATTTAGACTTGGTGCACCGATTCGAAAAAGGCAGTAAATTGTCCTTCAATGCGCATTTTACTACCTACGATTATACCAGAAATCAAAATGTAGAATCGGAGTTTTTCGACAGTACTAACAATTTAGACCGAACTTCAGAATTTAGAAGCAATGCCAACCAAGGCACACAAATTTATACCTCACAATTAGATTTTAGCTTGACGCTTAGCGAAACCGCTTCGTTTGAAACGGGCGCTAAGTTTTCTAATGTGCAAACCGATAGCGATTTGTCGCAGTTCGATATCGACACCAATTCAGGTGATGAACAGTTCGATCCGCAAAATTCTAATGTATTCGACTACGACGAAAAAGTATTTGCAGCTTATGCCAATTACAGTAAAAGTTGGGAAAAATTTAATCTAAACTTCGGAATGCGCGTGGAGCAAACCAATATTGAAGGCATTTCAGACTTTGGCGCCGTTAGAAACACACAAGATTATTTAGAATGGTTTCCAAATGCGAGTATTCAATATGATGTTTCTGAAAACTTTAGTGTGTATAGCAATTTTAAGCGAAGTCTGCAACGACCAGATTTTACCAACTTAAATCCATTCACTTTTTTCCTTAACGAAAACTATGTAGTAACAGGAAATCCTAATCTCTTACCTTCCTTTAAAAACCATTTTGTAATTGGCACTACGCTTTTTAACTTGTTTACGGTGGAAGCCTACTATATAAAATATGACGGCAACATTGTCGAATTACCACGACAGGATAACGCCACCAATATTATTTCGTATGTACCAGTAAATTTGGATAAAACAGTTGATTTCGGCTTTGATTTTAGCACATATTTCAATGCCACCGATCGTTGGAATATTTACGTTGTCACCTCGTTTTTTAACATGCAAGAATCCACCAATTTTGGAGACGGATTTGTAGAGTTAAATCAATGGTCAAACTATTCGGTATTTAGTAATGACTTTACCTTTTTAAAGGACAATAGTCTCTCGGTTAGCTTCAGTTTATTACTTTTTACCAGAAATTTACAAAATTTGATGTTGGTTGATGAGAGATTTTTTTCAACTTTTAGTATTTCAAAAACATTGTTTAACAAAAACGCCGTATTGTCCTTAAGTATTGAAGATTTATTTAATTATCAAGACGTAAATACGAATACGAGATATTTGAACCAATTCAATTCTAATTTTACCGATGTTGATAATAGAACCATTATGCTTGGTTTTAGATATAAATTCGGAAACACAAAGCTTGAAACCAATGAGCGCAGTTTATCCAGAGACGAAAGACAGCGATTAAAGGTTGAAGATTAATCTTGCCATTCTGCAATAAACAAATTGGTATCGCGCGTACCACCATTGTTGCGGTTAGACGAAAATACCAAATATTTTCCATCATTTGAAAACACCGGAAAAGCATCAAAAGTTTTGCTATGCGTTACTCGTTTCAAATTCTTGCCATCAATATCAATCATATAGAGGTTAAACGGAAAACCCATTTCGGCCTCATAATTCGATGAGAACAAAACCTTTTCACCCGATGGATGAAAAAACGGGCTCCAGTTAGCATTGCCCAAAAAAGTGAGTTGTCTCATGTCGCTACCATCTGCGTTACAAATATAAAGTTCCATATCGGTGGGTTCAACCAAACCATTCGCCAATAAATCTTTATACTTTTTAATTTCAGCTTCTGTTTTGGGTCGTGATGAACGGAAGATAATCTTACTGCCATCAGACGAAAAGAAAGCGCCTCCATCATAACCCAGCTCATTGGTAATTTGTTTAACATCGCTGCCGTCAATGTTCATGGTATACAATTCTAAATCACCACTTCTGGTTGAGGTAAACACAATTTTGTCGCCTTTTGGGGAAACCGTTGGTTCGGCATCATAGCCAACTTCATTGGTTAATTGCTTCACGATATTACCATCTAAATCGGCCATGAAAATATCGTAAGTGTCGTAAATAGGCCACACATAATTGCCATTTTCTCGCAAAGGAACTTCAGGACATAATTCGCCACCTAAATGGGTAGAGGCATAAATAATGTGCTTGTTATCAGGAAGAAAATACGCGCAAGTAGTCCGGCCTAAACCGGTGCTAACCATGGGTGGTTGGCTATCTTCAAACGTGTCGTTAACATTCATAACAAACATCTGGTCGCAGTCAACACCCCATTTTTTGTAGTTGGATTGAAATACCAATTGCTGGTCATCAAAACTCCAATAGGCCTCAGCATTATCGCCACCAAAAGTCACCTGTCTTAAAGATTTAAAATAAACTTCTTCTGGAAATATTAATGGGTTTTCTGAGCTTATTTCAGCTGCTGTTGTTGAAGATACTGTTTCTTTTTCTTTTGAGGTTGTGTTGTTGCAAGAATAAAAGACAAGGCCGCAAATAAGCCCATACATAGCAATTTTGTTCATGAATTGGTGATTATAAAATGGTAATAATTAGCTAATTTTGCACAAAAATAAATATTAAAGTCATGAGAGCCATTCTAATTATCATTTTTTTAATTTCTGTACTTAGCTGCAATCAAACATTGCAATACGAAAACCAAATTGAAACCGATGTGGCTTACCTTGCCGATGATAAACTAGAAGGCCGACAAACAGGTACCGAAGGCGAAGTAAAAGCCGCCGAATTTATTGCCTCAAGATTTGAAAAAATAGGTCTCGAACCCAAAGGCACCGATGGGTTTTTACAACCTTTTTCCTTTAAACCCAAAACAGACCCGCACAAAGAAGTAGAATTTACCACTAACGAAGATGGCAGCATAACTGGCCGAAATGTCTTGGGCTTTATAAATAACAATGCCGAAAAAACTATTGTCATCGGTGCGCATTACGACCACTTAGGCTATGGCGGTGAAGGTTCCTTGTACCGAGGCGATGATAAAGCCATTCATAATGGTGCCGACGACAATGCTAGCGGCGTTGCCGTTTTATTAGATTTAGCGGCGCGAATCAAAACCAATGCAACCAATACACTTAACAATAATAACTATTTGTTCATGGCATTTTCAGGTGAAGAAATGGGACTCTTAGGCTCTAATTACTTCGTGAAAAATGCAACAGTCGAAACCAAAAACATCAACTATATGATTAATATGGATATGGTAGGCAGACTAAAAGCCGATTCAACATTGGCTGTTTATGGTACAGGCACTTCACCTATATTTAAACAAGTGATCCAGGCACATAACGACCATTTCCGAATTGTTGAAAATGAAAGCGGTGTTGGACCTTCTGATCACACCTCATTCTATCTGGCCGATATTCCTGTCCTGCATTTTTTTACCGGCCAGCATGAAGACTATCACAAACCATCCGACGATTCGGATAAACTAAACTACCGAGGAATGAAACTAATTTCAGACTACATTTTTGAAATTATTTCCGACCTAGACGATAACGGAACCTTGGCCTTTAGAACCACCAAAAACGAAAGTGAAGAAACGCCGCGTTTTAAAGTTGGATTAGGAGTCGTACCCGATTATTTATACGACGGTGAAGGCATGCGCATCGACGGCACCCGCGAAGACACACCCGCCTTTAATGCCGGTTTACAAAAAGGCGACATCGTGATAAAACTAGGCGATAGTACCATTACAGACATGATGAGCTATATGCGTGCCCTGTCGGTTTTTGATAAAGGCGACAAAACTACCGTGGTAGTAAAAAGAAATGACGAAAATAGGACTGCTGAATTGCAATTCTAAACTTAGTCTTCAATCTTTTTCAACCCTAAAAAGTGACCTGAACTAGAATTGGAGCCGAAATAATAGTATCATTTGATACTATCAAAACCGTTTTACAATTAAAAACAGATAGGTTTATTTACGATACAACAAACGAAATTGCTTCGCCATCAATTGAAGCTATTTTTTTAAACTTTGGCAATATTGTATAATCAACTAACTTTGCACAAAAAATTGCCCACTTGGTAAAAATAGACCACATAGAACTACCAAACTTCCCATTGCTGCTAGCGCCAATGGAAGATGTATCCGATCCGCCGTTTCGCGCCCTTTGCAAAGAACAAGGCGCCGATGTGGTCTACACCGAATTTATCAGTAGCGAAGGACTCATTCGCGACGCAGCCAAAAGCGTCATGAAACTCGATATTTACGAAAAAGAACGACCGGTAGGTATCCAAATTTTTGGTGCCGAAATGGACAGCATGCTACAAACGGTTGATATCGTTGAAAAATCCAACCCCGATATCATCGATATCAATTTTGGATGTCCGGTTAAAAAAGTAGTGTGCAAAGGGGCCGGTGCTGGTATTTTAAAAGATATCGATTTAATGGTAAAGCTAACCGAAGCCATGGTGAAACGCACCAATCTACCCATAACAGTAAAAACCCGCTTGGGTTGGGACCACAACTCCATTAAAATCATGGAAGTGGCCGAAAGACTGCAGGATGTCGGCTGTAAAGCCATTTCTATTCACGGCCGCACCAGAGCACAAATGTATAAAGGCGATGCCGATTGGGCGCCAATCGCACAAGTGAAAAACAATCCCAGAATGCACATACCTGTATTCGGAAATGGCGATGTCAACACACCAGAACGAGCCGTTGAAATGCGTGATCGTTACGGTTTGGATGGCGCAATGATTGGCAGAGCAAGTATTGGAAACCCGTGGTTTTTTAAACAAGTAAAACATTTCTTTCAAACAGGAACCCACATGGCACCTGTAAGTTTGGAAGAACGCGTGGAAGCCGCTCGACGCCATCTACAAATGTCCATCGATTGGAAAGGCGAAAAACTGGGTGTTTTTGAAACCAGACGTCATTATACCAACTATTTTAAAGGCATTCCAAATTTTAAAGAGTACCGAACCAAAATGGTTACTAGCGATGATTCAGCAGATGTATTTAAAGCCTTAGATGAGGTTTTAGAGGTATTCGCGGGCTATGAGTTTGCCCACTAAATTAGTTAGGCAGTAGCATACTTTTATTGATTCTTGCCGAGGCTATTTTAGAAGCTGCCACTCCTAAAACAGTGATGGTTGCAAACACAACAAAAACATTAAACCACCTAATTTCTACAGGGTAGGGCAGAGAAGCTGTAATCATTAGCAAACTAAATTTTAACTGGAGCAATACAATAACGACTCCTAAAAACAAACCTACAACGCCACTTACCATCGTCATTAAGCTTCCTTGAATAAAAAATATTTTTCTAATATCCTTGGCCGAAGCACCTAAATTAAACAAGGTGTTCAACGATCGTTTTTTGTCTAAAATCATCATGATAATCGCACCAATCACATTAAAAAGCGCAATAATAATCACCAAAGTAAATATGAGATAAACCGCTAAGTTTTCGGTATTGAGCATTTTGTAGAGCGCATCGTTCAGCTGGGCTCTGTTTTTAACAACTACTGGTTCGGGAAATAACGACTTCAATTCACTGATAATAGTGGCTTCACTTGCACCGTTTTCCAGTTTAATTTCCAAAGATGAAATCACATCATCAGGATAATTTAAAAGAATTTTAGCAGCATGGATATCAGCATAAATATACTTCAAATTCAACTCTTCATTAATATCGAACAATCCTACATTAACGGCGTTTATAGAGTTAAAAACATTTTTTACTGAAGAAATCTGACCAGTACCGGGTTTGGGCACATAAATTTGAAGTGTTCTACCAAAATCCAAAACCCCAAACGACAACTCGTTCGAAATACCCCAGCCAGAAACCACTTGAAAGCTATCTTCCATAAACCAACTGCCTTGGGCAATCATACTGTCGATGGCGGTAACACGTCTGAAATTAGTATCAACACCCTTGATGGAAGCCAAAAGATTTTTATCGTCTAAAGACACCACAATGCGTTCTTCAATAACTGTTGAAATGGCCGAAACACCTTCCACCGATGCAATAGAAGCCAATAATGTGGAGTCAACAGCAAGGGTTTTACCGCTGGCTGGCAGCACTTTTAAATCGGGATCCACAAAAGAGGAAAACCCCAAACTAAACGTTTTAAGTCCGGCAAAACCGGAAAGTACAATAAATAAAGCAGCAGAGGCAATTACAATACCAGCCGAAGCAATGATGGTCATAATATTAATAGCATTGGTGCTGCTTTTAGACAGCAAGTACCGCTTCGCTATATAAAAGGAAACATTCAATTACGACTTTTTGCGTTTGTCTAATAAATCGGGTTTTTCCAAAGGATTGTCTTCGCCCCTTAAAGATTTTTCGATATTGTCGATATACTTCAAGCTATCGTCAATAAAAAACTCTAGTTGTGGCATTCTACGCAGTTGATGGCGGGTGCGTTGCGCCAATTCGTGACGTATAGCAGGTTTGTTAGAGCGGATACCTTCTAGAAGTTCTTTGGCACCAGCATTAGGAAAAATACTTAAATACACTTTCGCAATCGACAAATCAACAGTAACATTTACCTTGCTCACCGAAATAATAACGCCTCTCATGCCGCCCGAACTAGCGGCACCTTGTAATACGTCAACAAGATCTTGTTGTAAAACTCCGGCTATTTTTTTTTGTCTATTGCTTTCCATGATGCAAAATTAAGCTTTTATCCAAAATCTTAACGATTTTTGTACCTTTAAGTAAAAATTAAGTACATGTTAAAGATTGAACATATAGGAATTGCTGTAAAGGACCTCAACCAGTCTAACGCATTATTTGCCAAGTTATTTGGCGAAGCGCACTATAAAACCGAAGCCGTAGAAAGTGAAGGTGTAAAAACCTCATTTTTTAAAGTCGGACAAAACAAAATTGAACTCCTAGAAGCCACCAACAGCAACAGTCCCATAGCTAAATTCATAGAGAAAAAGGGTGAAGGCATTCACCACATTGCCTTTGATGTCGCAGATATCCATGCTGAAAAAGAGCGGCTTAAAGCCGAAGGCTTTGTGGTATTAAACGAAACACCCAAAAAAGGCGCAGATAACAAATGGGTGGTATTTTTACATCCAAAAGGCACCAATGGTGTATTGGTAGAATTATGTCAAGAAATCAACGATAATCATTAAAAATTTTGTGCCATTATAAAATATGTAGTAATATTGCAGCCTTATTGGTCCCATAGCTCAGTTGGTTAGAGCACCTGACTCATAATCAGGTGGTCCTTGGTTCGAGCCCAAGTGGGACCACAAATGTTTAACAAGCCTTTCAATAAAATGAAAGGCTTTGTTGTTTGAAAAATGTTTCGTCTTGGCAGGGATTGTACCAGACAGGTCTTGACCTATCCCACGAATATAAAATGAATTAGCTATCCCTTAAAACAACATTTAAGTAAAAATAAGCATTTATATAAATACTTATTTTTACATTTGTGTCATAATAAGCTATATTATGAGTTTTGATACCGTTATTCCAACAGCTAAAAGAATAGAGCGCCTGCAATATGAAAACCCTTGGTGGACAACCGGTAACGTCCAGCAAGTTTATCGAGATATGATTAAGCGCTTGTATTTTAATTTGTTTTATCCATTTGTAAAAGAAATAGATATCAAACGCGCCGTGGTACTTATGGGTCCGCGTCGGGTAGGTAAAACAGTCATGATGTTTCACAGCATTCAAGAGCTCATACAAGAAGGTATCTCACCACAAAAAATCTTTTTTATAGGCATAGACAATCCTATTTACATGCACTTAAGTCTAGAAGATATTTTGTTATTGGCAAAAGAAGCTGTGCAAGTAGATAATTTGGATGGTTGTTTTGTTTTTTTTGACGAAATCCAGTATCTGAAAGATTGGGAACGCCACCTTAAAGTATTGGTAGATAGGCATCCAAAAACCAAGTTTGTGGTATCTGGGTCGGCTGCTGCTGCTTTGCGATTACAAAGTACAGAAAGTGGGGCTGGCAGATTTACCGATTTTATGTTGCCACCACTCACCTTTCATGAATACATACATTTGAAAGGCTTGGGGCACTTGGTACAGGCCAAAACCATAGTTTACAACGGAAAACAAATTCCTTTTTTTACAACCCACGATAACAAAGCATTCAACAAAGAGTTTTTTCACTATCTCAACTTTGGTGGCTACCCGGAAGTGGTATTATCCGAAAAAATACAAAGCGATATGGGTCGCTATGTCAAAAGCGATATTGTAGATAAAGTATTGCTGAGAGACTTACCCACTTTATATGGTATAAAAGACGTGCAAGAACTAAACAGTTTTTTCACCTATGTGGCATATAACACAGCCAATGAATTTTCATTCGAAAAATTATCTAAAGATAGTGGCATTGCAAAAGAAATTATTAAAAAATACTTAGAATATCTTGAAGCGGCATTTTTAATTAAAGTCATTCATAAGGTAAGTGATACGGCCAAAAAATTTAAAAGAATAACGAGTTTTAAAGTGTATTTAACCAATCCTTCTTTACGAACCGCTTTATTTTCGCCCATTACAGAAACCGATCACGAAATGGGCAATATGGTGAAAACAGCCATTTTTTCACAATGGATGCATCGAGAGCAGCTCGATTTAAAATATGCCCGCTGGAAAATGGGACGCTCAGAAGGCGAGGTTGATATTGTACTGCTAGACAATAAACTATTTAAACCCCAATGGTGCGTAGAAGTAAAATGGACTAACCGTTATTTTGAAAAACCACAAGAATTAAAAAGCTTACTACATTTTTGCCGACAAAATAAGTTTAGCGCAAGTCTTGTTACCACCATTGATGTCTTAGGCAATAAAACCATTGAAGAAATCAATCTAACCTATGTTCCTGCTGCAGTTTATGCTTACAACATAGGCGTAAACACACTGGAATTAAAATCAAATTGGTGAATAAATTCAACCGAAATCTTACAGAAATTACTTTAATGCATCCAATGGTAAAACTGCCCGGAAAAACCAAGTGATGTAAAAATTTAATGGTATTACGGAATTCCGTAAAAAAACAAAACACCATCACCCTATTTTTGTATTAAAATACACTCAAATAACAGGTTTAACCTATAGAAGCATTTGATTGTTAAGTTGTCTGAGGAGATTTGTTATATTTGAAAAACTATAATGTCTAACATCTTATATTCCGGGATAACAGTATTATTTATGATGATATAAGTTGTT
>NZ_DAISXK010000062.1:0-12393 GCF_036825875.1 Paucihalobacter sp.
AACGACTGGCACTAACCGACCGAAATCAGTGGCACAAATCGAACCGAAATATCCAAGTATATCCGTCTCCTTTATAACCAGCTGTTAATAATGAAAAATTATGGTCATGAACTAACCCGTATGAAAATAGTTGATTTTGTGAATTTCTAACACTTACATTATTTGAAAGAACTGGCCAAAAGGTCATTCTAACATAATAATCATCACAATCGTATAATATAAAACTTTGTTCAGAGTAAGTATTTGTCGATTGAAAATTTAAAATATTATTCGTTAATTCCATATTAAGAAAGTCTAGGAAAAAATTATCATTATTCGCAAGGAGTGCTAAATATTTAACACAATCCAAAATTGATTCCTCTTTACCAAATTTTATTATTTTATTTAAACTTTCAATAAATTCATTGAATGAAATCGATGCGTCATTATTATTAACAAATGTATAGGCCATATCAATTAATTTTATTCATTTTTTTTAAATTATCCAATGCTTTTTTTGCAGCGTGTTGGATCTCTTTGTGGGGATCATTTTCCATTAATTTCAATATTGCTATTCCTTTTGGAAAATCTAACTTAAAAATTGACCTTAATGCTTCCCAACGTATAAAATGAGAATCGCTTTTAGTAAAACCTATTAAAATGTCTAACGATTTTTTATTCCCTATTTGTCCTAATATTTTAATACTGGTATCAATTCTTCCTTTATTAACATCTAACAAGGCTATTCTGTTAGGCATTAAAGTTTCAGAATCATATTCCCAGCAATAACTTAAAGCATTCTCCTTTTTTACCAAAGCTAGGACAATAAAAGGCTTAGTTTTGTCAAGTTTAATGATTTCTTTAAATTTTTCGATATAAATTGTTTTATTTTTAATAATGAAACCGTTATGAAGAAATTCTAATTTCGCATTTTTATTAAAACAATTTGGTTCTTCGACTAAATTCTGGTGGTAAATGGTGTATTTGAAATTTTCAATATTTAATAATGGGCAATAAAAAATATCATTTGCATATGAGTATAGAACTTTACCCTCAAAATTAATATCCTTAGGTTCATTAAAAATAAAACTTAACTCAAAGTGCTCATTACTAAATAATACAATTTTGTTTGACAAAGATTTAGCGGGTATATAGTACCTATTTTTATCAATGTTAAGCAATTCAGTGTTAAGCAATTCTATTAATGAAAACTGTTTACCAAAAGAATCAAATTCTAATTTAATTGCTTCAACTTCAACTAATAGATTTATCTTTTCTTCAAAATCATTTATTAAATCTGAATTAAATTTATTCTGTTCACGAAACTTCATATAATGTAATAATTAAAAAAAGAGACCTATATAAGTCTCTTTTAATTGAATTCAGGAAAAATCTACGTTAGTATATCAGCAATATAGGTAGCTGTTTGCACTGCCTTGTCAGCAAGATAAACTCCCAAACATGCTGGCCCACCAGTAAAAGATTCGTCACTGAAATTTGAATTAATTGGATTTTCCAAATCAGGTAATAAGTTTAAAAAATTCATAATATTTATTTAAAAGTTTCTAAAATAAATAAATAAAAAATGAATCTACCAAATAATTAGTTCCTAATTTGTTAAAAATAAAACAATTATAAAAATCACCATCTGCGCAACTGGTTTAATGCTTCTTTTTCCATTAATTCCTCTTGTGGCACTACCTTCATAAATGATGGGTGTTGCTCAATAGCATATTCTATTTTTTCAACAATTTGATCGATGGTTTCGTTATCGTAATCAATCTCCAAGGCCGGTTTAATCTCCATAGATTGAAGAATGTTTTTCTTCTTAACACGTAATCCTTTTTTGTCAAAGGAGCGTCTAAAGCCATCGATAACAATAGGAATTACGATTGGTTTGTGGTATTTTATAATATGAGCAGTGCCTTTTCTAATGGGTTTAAATGGCGTGGTAGTACCTTGTGGAAAGGTGATGACCCAACCGTCGTCTAAAGCTTTTTTAATGTTTGAAATATCGCTCATTTTAACTTGGCGCTGCACTTCTTTACCTTCGGCGCGCCAAGTTCTGTCGATACTTATAGATCCGGCATAAGCCATTATTTTTGGCAGTAATCCAGCTTTCATGGTTTCTCTCGCCGCTACATAATATACATTGAGTTTGGGATTCCATAGATAACCAATGTTTTTAATATTGTCGTCTCTACCGCTTAAACTAGCATTAAACACATGAAACATAGCCACCACATCGGCAAAATAAGTTTGATGGTTAGAAATAAATAGCACATTTGTATCTGGTAAATTTCGAAGAATTTCAGAGCCTTCTATTTGCAATTCATTAAAACCACGATAGCGCCTATGGGTTAAAGCGCCCATGATTCTAATTAACCACAATTTCAAAAACAAGTAATGACCAAAAGGGTTTTTCTTAAACAATCCCATTATCTACGATTAATTGCGAACTACAAAAATAATAAAAGTGCGTTGTTAAAGTACCTTGTTGAGCAACTCTTTAATTTCACTGAGCATCATAGCCGTGGCTCCCCAAACAATATTACCATTTAAATTATAGGCAGGCACTTCAACTTCAATATTATAAGAAGTCTTCACTATGGTTGTACTTATCATTTTTTCATTTAAAAAATCTTTTAATGATACTTCTACAATCGCATCAACTTCGGATTCTTGCTTAATGAATATCGGCGTATTTAATAAGGTTCCAAAATATGGAAACACGGTAAAATTACTTGGTGGTATGTATAACTCGGTAAGTTGTTTAATATTTATAATGTTGTTTTTAGGAATGCCTATTTCTTCCTCAGTTTCTCTTAAAGCTGTGTCCATCAAGGTGACATCTGATTTTTCAACTTTGCCACCTGGAAAAGCAAATTGCGCCGAATGAACGCCTTTATAAGACTTTCGTTTTATTAAAACTATATACGTTTCGTTGTTAATATTAGGATAAAACAAGGCCATGACTGCCGCCTTTTTAGAATTTTTTATAACTTGCTCATTCATTTTTAAAAGCGCTTGCCGATAAGGTGGCGACATTTTAAATTGTGCCGTTTCACCTGGTAAAGGCAAATGCTCTAAATGAACAATTTTATCTAAAAACAATCCAAAATTCATTGATGAAATTTATATTTCAAATAGTAATACTTCTATTTTTATTAAGCTGTGAAGATAGAAAAACTTCAAAAGAAATTAATAATAAGCCTGCAATAGATTCAGTAAAAGTTGAAAACACTGTTACCAAACCTGTAACTAAAAAGAAAAAACCAACTTTTAAAAGACTTACAGAAGCCAATGCAATGGAGTTTTTTATGGAGTTTGATACGGATAACCCTGATGATAAAGTTAGAATATTCACAAAATTCGGAACAATAGATATTCAATTATTTGAACAAGCTAACTTTCACCGTGCCAATTTTATTTTTTTAACCAAACAGAAATACTTCGACAATACCTTGTTTCATCGTGTGGTTCATAATTTTATCATTCAAGGTGGCAACACCGATAATCCTGAGGTTGGAAGAAAACGCGGAAGGATAGGAAAATACTTGATTCCGAAAGATACCAGACATGGTTTTAAACACCACCGTGGGATGGTTTCGGTACCGAGTTCGGAAATTGAAAACCCACATAAATTAGCATCTCCTTATGAATTTTTTATTGTCCAAGCAGAAAAAGGCGCCTATCATCTAGATGGCGATTACACTATTTTCGGACAGGTAACCAATGGTATAGATGTTGTGGACGAGATCGCAAAACAAGAAACCGATCAAGCCGAATGGCCGCTGATAAATGTGGTGATTGATTCGGTGAGGATTATTGATTAACCCGATACAAGGTAGGCAAGCTTATTTTAAAAACAACAGCAGTTAGCCTCACAACAATAACTACCAAACCAGAAATTAAAAATACCAAATTGTTTTCAATAACATCCAATGCACTCAATCCAAAATAAACCAACCCACCAACTATACATGCGGTTGCATAAATTTCCTTTCGGAAAATTACTGGAATTTCATTACATAAAATATCGCGAAGTACGCCACCGAAACAGGCCGACATCGTACCTAAGGCAATACAAATTAAGGGATGTAATCCAACGGCGAGACCTTTCTCAACTCCAATTACTGTATATAAACCAATTCCTATAGTATCGAATAAAAACAAAGACTTACGCAGCTTGTCTAATTTATAACGAAAGATGACTGCGAATAAAGTTGACCCGGCAATAACATACAAAAACGTCATATCTAACATCCAGAAAACTGGGGTTTTTCCTATTAACACATCTCGTAAAGTACCACCACCAACAGCAGTTACAAAGGCAATTATAAAAACGCCAAAAGGGTCTAACTTTTTATTTAAAGCCACCAAAACTCCCGAAATAGCAAAAGCAATGGTTCCTAAAATATCTATAATTTGGAAAAACATGAGTAAGCTTTAAGTTAAAAAATTACGTTGACAAAATGGCTTTTGCGACCTACATATTTTGCGTGTAATAATTATAATCCTTTAATACGGTGTTGATAAATTCCTTATCGAACATATCCGATTCAATTTGTAAAGTGTTACAGATTTTAGTTCTTAATAAAGTGAGCATTTTAAAATCATTATCACGTCTTGCAATCAAAAATGCTTCCTTTATTATACGTACGTCCTTATCGTTAAGTATTGTTACATTAGAAAACACAGGTTGATAATCATCCTTTACCTCTTCTAGAATGGTGCTGGATATTTTTTCTTTGTTCTTAACACTTATAACAACAGTTCCTGCAGCGGCATCGCCAACACGCTGTTTTTTATCGGATAGCAAAATGCTCATCACCCCAATAGAGGCAAAAAACAACCAAATATCCACCAAACGCAACATCCATCTAACCAGTAAATTATACCATTCGGTTGGTGCACCATCTAAACGTACAACTTTAATGCGCATAATCATTTTACCGATGGTTTGACCGCCAAAGGCTATGTTACATATAAGCGAATAAAAAAATGCAGGCAACAAAAACAATCCTAAAAATCCTTGTCTGGTCCAATTATCAGCATCAAAAATTCTGGAGAATTCTACCAAATTTTCCATGATGGTGATGTAGGTGATTAAAATAACGCCATCTATTAAAAATGCCACGAAGCGTTCGCCTAAACCTATAAGTTTATAATTAAGATTTACATTTTGTGCGGTGTTAATTGCTAAATTGCCCATTGCAATGTATATTCGTTTAAATTTTTAGATTCTATGCGCGAAGCATCTTTCGTGAAGCAAAATAAGGAAAAATGGCTGGTATTTGAAAAGGCATTACACAATAATGTGAAAATAAATCCAGACGACCTTGCTTCCTACTATATTCAGCTCACAAACGACTTATCATTTGCTCAAACCTACTATCCAGAAAGTAAGACATTGCTGTATTTAAACTCGCTGGCTTCACAGGCACATCAAAAAATATATATCACCAAAAAAGAATCTAAAAATAAAATTATTAGTTTTTGGAAATATGAATTCCCATTGTTTTTTCAACAATACCACAAAACCCTGCTAAATACCTTTTTAATTTTCATGGCAGCAGTTTTAATTGGCGTGATTTCAACCTTAAACGACGACTCCTTCGTGAGACTCATTTTAGGCGATGCCTACGTTAATTTAACCATTGAAAATATTGAAAAGGGCGAGCCTATGGCCATTTATAAAAATGGCAGTAACATCGGTACGTTTTTAGGAATCACTATCAACAATATCAGGGTTGCTATTTTGGCCTTCGCATTTGGAGTGATTTTTAGTATTGGCACTATCTACATTTTGTTTAGTAATGGCGTTATGTTGGGTGCATTCATCACATTTTTTTACAACTATGGTTTACTTGAAAAAACGTCCACCATCTGGCTTCATGGTACCATCGAAATATCAGTGATTGTTATTGCTGGATGTGCAGGTTTGGTAATGGGGAACAGTTTTTTATTCCCAAAAACCTATTCCAGGCGTGTTTCATTTACCAAAGGTGCAAAAGACGGTCTTAAAATAGTAGTGAGTACCATTCCTTTTTTTATAATCGCTGGATTTATCGAAGGATTTATAACAAGGTATGGCGAACAGATGCCGAGTTTTATTTCTTATGGAATTATATTTTTATCGCTTTTTATCATTGTATATTATTATATTGCATATCCAATTATTTTGAACAAAATAGCCAATCCTCTAAATCAAAAAAATAAAATAAGTGAACAAAACTTACATAGAACTTCGATTGCGTAGCAGCTTTGGAGACATCATAAATAACTATTTTCTTTTTTTAAAATATAATTTCAAAACCTATATAAACTTATATTTAAGGTACAACGCTATTAGTATAATTTTTACGTTGATTGCTTCTTATTTGTTAGTAACTGGCTTTATGGGTTTGGCAAGTCGGGATTTTAGATTTGGCATGGATAGTAATATTGATACTAATGTCTATTTAATCGCAGGTGCTGTGGTTTTGGTGTTAATGATTTTTATTACATCACTCATAAATTACAGTTTTTCAAGTGCCTATATTTCTGAATATGTTGCGAAACAAGGTGACATTGCTTCCAGATCTATATGGACAAACATTAAAAAAAATCTGGGTAACATAATCATTTTACTTTTGATTGGTGTTGGGATTTATTTAGTCTATATATTAATTTCTTTAGTAGTTGCTTTTATTCCATTACTGGGTCTTTTTATTCAATACGGACTTAATTTCACCTTAGCAGCCATCTTCGGACTTGCATTTATAGCAATTTTCTTTAACAACAGATCTGCGGGAAGTGCAATTGCAGAAGCTTGGGATTTCACCTTTTCAAATTTTTGGAACGTGATTCTCTACGGTTTGGTAATTGGTATATTAAACTTAATGATTACGGCACTCATTAGTACAATTCCTGGATTTATTATAGGTATATACTTATTTTTTTCAATTGAAAGCGATGTAGATTTTTACACAAGCACTTTGGCCAGTATTATTTTCACCTTAAGCTTTGCTATGTTTATTTTGAGCTTTATTTTTTCGCAGGCCTTATCTCAATTGGCATACGGAATTTTATACTGCAACCTATACGAAAAGAAATACAACGTTTATTTAAAGGAAAAAATAGAACAAATAGGCTTGAATGAATCATAAGAAAGTTATTTACTTGGTTTCCATTACAATATTCGCGAGCTACGTTACACCTGTAGTTGCTCGGCAAGATATCGCAACCGATTCTTCGCACATTGTAGTAACACCTTTTAAAGAAGCCATCAAAGACAGATATACTGGAAATGATTTTAATTACGACATCAATGATACAGGCGGCATTAATTTGTTGCATCAATTGTTGAGTAGATTTTTTAATTGGCTATCAGATATCTTTGGAATACAAATAGATTTTATAGATTATAAAATTCTTGAAATTAGTATATATGGGTTGCTAGCCGTTGGAGCCTTGTATTTATTGGTACGGTTTTTAATAGAAAATCCGATTAGTAAAGTTTTTAAAAACGAAGAAACCGCCATCGAAGGCTTTAGTTTCATTGAAGAAAATATCACCGAAATTGATTTTGAAAAACTCATAGCGCAAGCTGTTCAAAGCGGTAATTATCGATTGGCAACGCGATACCTCTATCTTAAATCCCTAAAAGTTCTAGCAAAAAACAAGGTGATTGACTGGCATTACGACAAGACCAACAGCGATTATTTAAATGAAATTAAAAACGACAATGCCAAGCAACTATTTAAGCGTGCCTCATATGTTTACGATTATATATGGTACGGTGAATTTCCTGTAGATGAACAATTGTATCAAAAAAATATGAGCAATTTTATCCACCTTCAAAATTTGAAAAACAATGGATAAAACTTCAAAAATTGCGCTTTACGCCATCAGTTTTGTGCTGCTGCTTATGATTATTGCAGAAGTTACCAAGCCCAAGGCGCTTAATTGGCGAGACTCGTATTCGGCGTCCGATAAAATTCCTTTAGGCTGTTATGTGTTGTTTAATGAACTTGAATCCTATTCGGGATTTAAGGTAGAAAGCTCAACCGAAAGTTTATTTCAATATCTTAAAAAACTGGATTCCACCCAAATCTACAACTTGGTACTAATCAACAATTATATCACTTTAGACGAACAATCATCCGATGCTATTTTAAAATTTGTTGACAAAGGGAATTCTGTATTCTTTAGTGCCAATGGCATATATGGCGCATTCATTGATAGTCTGAATATTGAATTTAATCGCGGATATAGTAAATTTTATAAAGAGCCAACCGTTCAAAAATTCACAAATCCGCAACTAAAAAATAATGAAGCCTTATTTGAAGATGTGGTTGAAAATAACTTTTTAACCTCTATCGATACGTTGAATACTTTGGTTCTAGGAACCTTTGAATTTGCCGACGATTTGCTGGTTGAAAATATTAAAGAAAATGCCGAATTAAAAAATGGTAATAATTTCGAGGATGATGAATTTGAAGATGATGACAAAGAACCTTTCTACGATGAAGTTTATTACGATGATTTTGATTACACAAAAAACAAAATCAACTTTATAAAAGTACCTATTGGTAGCAACGGTGGCCAATTGTTCTTGCAGACCAATCCATTCGCATTTACCAATTACCATATGCTCAATGATAAAGATAACTATGTAGCCGCCGTGTTATCTTATTTACCAAAACAACCAATTATCTGGGATAATTATTACAAAAGTGGTCGGCTTGTGATAACAAGTCCTTTGCGATTTGTATTATCCAACCCCGAATTAAAATGGGCATTTTACCTCAGTCTAAGTTCGTTGTTTTTATTTGTACTGTTTCGTGGCAAAAGAACGCAGCGCATTATTCCTGTGGTAGAACCCTTAAAAAATGCCACCGTAGCATTTACGCAAACGATTGGCGATTTATACTATCAAAATGGTAATTTTACCAATATCATATCAAAGAAAATAACCTTCTTTTTAGAATTTGTGAGAACTAGATATTATTTAGAAACAGCAACTTTAAATGAACAATTTATTGATAAGCTGGCTCTTAAATCGAGTAATTCAAAAGAAGATACCAAGGCCACCATTGATTATATAACCTATCTTAAATCTAAATCGGTACATATCGAACAAGAACTGATTGAACTCAATAAAAAAATAGAAACATTTACCAAAAACAAGATATAATGGAATTACAAAATCCAGATGCTTCTCCAGAAGAAACAATCCCAAACACCACCGAGCCGAATGAGGTTAGCAGCAACGATATCGCTTTTGAAAGCAGAATAGATTTATCACCGCTGCAAGAAGCCATTGAAGCCATAAAAAAGGAAGTGGCAAAACTGATAGTTGGACAAAATGAAATGGTAGAATTACTGATTATTTCAATTTTAACCAACGGACATTCTTTAATTGAAGGTGTTCCAGGAGTTGCAAAAACCATTAGCGCTAAACTATTGGCGAAAACTATGGACATCGATTTTAGCCGAATTCAATTTACCCCGGATTTAATGCCGAGTGATATTTTGGGTACTTCCATCTTCAACGTTAAATCCAACGAGTTTGAATACAAAAAAGGACCTATTTTTTCGAATTTAATCTTAATAGATGAGATTAACCGAGCCCCTGCAAAAACCCAAGCTGCTTTATTTGAAGTAATGGCAGAGCGACAAATTACTATGGATGGCACTGAGTACAAAATGACACCACCATTTTTGGTATTCGCTACACAAAACCCCATAGAACAAGAAGGAACCTACCGATTACCAGAAGCGCAATTAGATCGTTTCTTGTTTAAAATAAATGTAGATTATCCAAATTTAGAAGATGAAATTCAAATTCTTGTTGAAAATCACGAACGTCAAAATCAATTTGATTTTAACAGTGTAAAACCGATTTTAAATGCATCACAGATCATTGCTTTTCAAGAATTGGTGAAACAAGTTTTAGTCGAGTCGAATTTGCTAAGTTACATTGCAGCTATCGTGCATAACACACGTACCAACGCCAATCTATACTTAGGCGCATCTCCACGCGCTTCTCTTGCGATTTTGAATGCCGCAAAAGCCAATGCCGCCATAAATGGTAGAGACTTTGTAACGCCCGATGATATCAAGCGTTGCACCAAAGCCATTTTAAAACACCGCTTGGTACTCACGCCCGAAAGAGAAATGGAAGCCTTTACAGTAGATAAAGTTGTGGATCAAATTTTAGAAACTATTGAAATTCCGCGTTAGTGAAACAAATACTTAAAAACACTTATTTAGATTCGCGCTTCTTTTTTATAATGGCGTGTTTTGTAGCGGGCTACATACTTTCCTATATTTTTCCAGGATTGTATATTATAGTTAGTATGCTGTTTGTAGTGTTTTTAGGCTTACTCCTTTTTGATTTTGTAATACTATTCAGAAAAAACGGTATTGAATCAAGCAGAAACTTACCAGAAAAGTTAAGCAATGGCGACGATAACCCGATTAATATTTCACTTAAGAATGATTACAATTTTAAGGTAAAATTAAATGTAATAGACGAATTGCCATTTCAGTACCAAAAGCGAGATTTCCATATTAAAACCGAATTGGTTTCAGGTGAAAAGAAAAAAATTCATTACACCTTAAGACCTTTACAGCGTGGCGAATACTTATTTGGAAATTTAAATGTTTACACAACCACACCTATCAAGTTCATCAGCAGAAGATTTCAATTTGGAAATGAAGCAATGGTGCCCAACTATCCGTCGTTTTTGCAATTGCGAAAATATATGTTGCTCGCCTTTTCGAATAAAATATTTGAACACGGTTTGAAAAAAATCAGACGTATAGGTCATACCATGGAGTTTGAACAAATCAAAGAATACGTCATTGGTGATGATATAAGAAATATCAACTGGAAAGCCACAGCCAAACGCAGTCAGCTAATGGTAAACCAGTATCAAGACGAAAAATCGCAGCCTATTTACAGTGTGATCGATACTGGTCGCGTGATGAAAATGCCATTTGAAGGCCTGAGTCTTTTGGATTACGCTATAAATGCCACCTTGGTAATTAGTAATGTAGCTTTAAAAAAGCAAGATAAAGCAGGTATGTTTACCTTTAGCCGAAAGGTTGAGAATAAGGTTTTTGCGGAACGCAGACCATCGCAAATGAATAAAATCTTAGAAACACTTTACAATATCAATACTGACTTTGTAGAATCGGATTTTTCAAGATTGTATATCGATATCAAACGAAGTATTTCGCAACGCAGTCTGTTATTGCTATATACTAATTTTGAAACTTTAGACGCACTTTACCGGCAATTACCTTATTTACAAGCCATTGCCAAAAACCATTTGTTAGTTGTTATATTTTTCGAAAATACGGAGCTTCAAAAACTAACAAAAAAAGAAGCAGACAACACAAGAGAAATATTCGAAAAAACCATTGCTGAAAAGTTTATCTACGAAAAAAAGTTAATCGTCAACGAATTACTAAAACACGGTATTCAATCCATTCTTACCACACCCGAAAATCTTACGGTGAATACCATTAATAAATATCTTGAAATAAAGGCTCGTGGACTTTTGTAAACCTTAAAATTCCACCTTACAAATACCAAACTACAATTCAGCTTTCAATATTTACATTTCGGTAGCTTTAATTATTTAAAAAAATTAAAATCCACAATATTTGCTTCATATTAATCATCTAAAAACAAATATTATGAAACTTATTACAACTCTTACAGCTTTATTATTACTTACTTTTTCTGGAATAGCTCAAGAAGAACAAAACAAACTAACTATTACGGTTACCGTTGAAAATGCAAAAAACGACAATGGTAAAATACTGATTGATTTGCACACCCAAGAAACTTTTTTGAAAGGAAAAGGAATAGAGAGTTTGGAAAGCAAAGTTGAAAACGGCAAAGCAACCTTTACCTTTAAAAATGTAACCCCTGGAGAATATGCTTTATTAGTGTTACACGATGAAAACGAAAACTATACAATGGATTTCGAAACCAATGGCATGCCTAAAGAATCCTACGGAACGTCCAACAACCCTATGAGTTTTGGTCCGCCGCAATTTAATGAAGCAAAATTTTCGGTTGCTGATGAATCGTTAAATTTAACCATACGCTTTTAACTTATAAATTGTCTTTAATTAGACTATTCTAAAGATAAAGCCACTGGGTAGTTAAATTTAAAAGAGGCTAATTCAACGTGGAATTAGCCTCTTTCTTATTGTAATTTTTCTTTTTCTGTCTTATACGCTTTCGCCTAACCAAGCTTTAAACATCCAAACCGTTTTTTCTTGTTCGGTGATTAAATCGCTCATCATAGCGTTGGTGCCTTCGTCATTCAGTTCATCTGATTTATGCAAAATTGCCCGTTCAATATTTAGCAATTCGGTTAATGAATCAACCACTAATTTCACCGATTT
>NZ_DAISXK010000063.1:0-9008 GCF_036825875.1 Paucihalobacter sp.
AACACGCAACACGCAACACGCAACACGCAACACGCAACACGCAAACTAGCATCTAGTTTTGCCTATCCCTTTCGAAAATTTAAAATTGCTACTTTAATGTTAATCGCTTTTTTAATTTTACCCTACAGTTGTGAAAAAGAAGAACGGATAGAAGCAAGTAACAAAGCTAAATTTTATGCACCAACTATTTTTGATGCCAAAAGAAACTTTGAGCAACAATCAACTTTAAACTTTAAGGATGCCAATAATTATTTTCAAAGTCGAGAGTTACAAACAAGCCTGAGTATTGATTGGGAGCTGTCTCAAACCAAAAAATACAAAGACGAACCCGAGCAAGAGGTTGATATTTTATACACACCCATCTACATTAATAACGATGCACAAGCCAAAATGTTTTTAGGATCTGTAGAATATAACGGTATTGTAGCGTCTAATCTGTTTTTTTTATATTATACCGATACTGAAAATACGGACACTTTTTCGGGTTATATTTTACGTTTTGACCTTGATGGTGTTTTACAAACAGCATCTAAATACATAAACGGAGTTCTAGTTGATCCTGATAATATAAGCGAGGGCACATTGGGTAGAAGTAGTAATTCAGAATGTACAGATTTCGCTACTTTATTTCAGTGTCTAGCTGACTATTTTGGAAACTTAGATGCTTCAAATTGGCACTTAGGCGGATTGTTAGATGAGGTTGTGGTTACTGCATACCTAGACGCAGGCCCTTCAGGTCCAGGCAGTAGCTCCAACCCATTTGACACTGCAATGTCATACCCCATAAACATTTTACCGGTAGATATTGACGATTCGAATTCCCTTGGCGGCGTTAGATTGCCTTGGTGGTCTGTAAACCGTGTTACTGCCAACGGCTTTAACGTGTTACAATGGTTAGAAATTCATCCGCTTACACTAGAAGGTCAATGGCTAATGACCGAAGCCACTGACGAGCAATTGCAAGAAATAGCAAATTTTCTAAACGCTCACATGTTTAGAATTAGAGACGAATTTCCTGATTTAGATGGTTTTGAGCCTGCAAATAGCTCAACTGCAAGTACGGGGTATGCGATTAGTGAAAGTGCAAGTGGAATGGCTGTGGATGTGATTGGGTTTTTGATGGATAATCCAAATATTTCATTAGAATTTGACCCAAATCTAAACAATGACAATACTATAGAGTTTGACTCCCTAACTGAATTTGAGCTATTTTTTAACAACCCTAATGTAACTTTTGAAAACATTATAGATGATGATGGTTCAATTAGAATAAAAAATTTCACATTTAACTTTTTAGCAGGTATTTTCTCACATGCTATCAAGGTTGAAATAGAAACCGTGATACCCGATGCCAATTCATGTGAATGCATGACAATTAACGGCGTAACTACAATTCTTATTGGCAATACCACCTTGGTTGAGTGGGAACAAATTGGTGATTATAGAACTGAAATTTCAAATGATGGAAGTCAAATTAAAGTTATAGTAAGAGGAACAAAAACTACAGGAATAAAAATTAGTGGCTTTCCTTTTAGAACAACTCAATTAGTATCATTTATATTAACTTTTGACCATTCTACGGGCAACACTATTGATTACATTATGTTAACAGAATAAAAACACCAAACACAGACATTATGAAACTGATTATATCTTACTTTTTAACGCAACTACCTCAAGAGGTTTATGAAAAGGAAATTAATGTATTTAAAGAGCACCCTGACGAAGCGATTGTTATTATTATTTATTCTATTATGGCCGTCGCCATAACCATTGCTCTAATTTATCTTTATATTTTAATAATTAAATATTTAAGGCTAAAAATTAAAGCAATGAAAAAAATTCAGGATTAAGTAGCGAATTAAATTGTCTATCAATCGAATTTAAAACAAAAAACTCCATTTTCAAAAAACATTGAAAAGGGGTTTTTGTTTTGTATTTTTAATGACCTAACAGATTTAATATGTTGCAGTGGCCGGAAATACATCCGCTCACATTTGAAGGACAATGGCTAATGACCGAAGCCACCACAGACCAATTACAAGAAATAGCCGATTTTTTAAACGACCACATGCAAAGAATTAGAGACCAAAATCCTGATTTAAACGGATTAGACCCCGAAAATAGCAATACTTCTAGTACGGGGTATGCGATTGATGAAACTGCAAGTGGAATTGCTTTGGATGTGATTGGGTTTTTGATGAATAATCCCAATGCTTCATTTGAATTTAGTCCTGAATACGTAAATCTTATCGGAAACATTAATAATACAATTCCTAATAATTATCCAAGTACTCAAAATAATTACCCTAAGGCAATTCGAGATTTATCTAATTTTTTAAGACTTTATGGCGAGGAAGAACATGAAATAGTTGCAGACTATTTCGAATCTTTGATAGATGACTTTGAATCTATGACAATGGGTGAAGTTCACGACATCTATATAAACTTAAAACATATTGCTGATGAAATTCCGAAACTGTATTTTAACGCCATAGCCAATGTTTATTTTAGCGATTTAGTTATGCCCGTATTAACCAACGCAATACTAAACGGTAGTGCAAATTTAGTTACCAAATTATTACAAAGAATTCCAATTGGTAATGTTATGCTTGGCGAACGATTAAACAGATGGGTTCAGCACATCTCTCAATTAGGTGTACAAGGTAATCAAACTCATGTGAGAATTGTAAGCACCTCCCAACCAGTAGCTAATGCGCAGTCAATTTTTAATACACTTACACGTAATGCCATATCTACTTCAACTAATTCAAGTGGCACCATAGTAGCTAACATGGGTAACGGAAATTTTATTACCTTTAGAACAGTATCTAGCACAAATTTTCCTGCTACAATTGATTTTAATTTTCCATTAATATTTGGTCAAAACGTAACTAAGGTTATTAAATTTACAGCACTATGAGAAATTCTTTTTATTTCAATAAAGAAAAAATAGGCTTATTTTGTCCAGGTTCATTCGAGTTTATAAATCATCTCATTAGTCAACTTGGTTATTCCCAGAGCAATTATGATAATGAGAATGTTAAAGAATCTATTTTAAAATTTTTAGAGTTTTTATTTGAATTAGATATAATAAAAATCTATTCATTAGAGTATGGATATAAACCAAATCAAGGATCATTGTCCAAGAAAGAAGCATTGGATTATATTAATTTAAAATGGAAAAAGAATTATGAATATCCAGATTTTTATAATCTAGTACTGATTGGACCTCAAGATTGGTATATTCAAAAATTAGAAGCTCTAGGGATGACCCATACAACCAATTGGAAAACTTTTGTTGAGGAACAAATTGGCGATTTAGAGCAATGGATTGAACTCAATAAACCCATAGATTAAATTCATTAATGATTACTATCAACCCGCTTTTGAAAGTTAAAGTGGGTTGTTTGATTTTAATCTATAGAACATGAACAGTTTGTTTAATTGTTGTGCATTTGTTTTGTATATTTAAAAAAGTCAACGGCTTTCAATTTATTACAATGGTGAGAAATTCATCCGCTTACACTAGAACGAGCAATGGCTAATGACCGAGGCTAGCAACGAGCAACTGCAAGAAATAGCCAATTTTTTAAATGCGCATATGTTTAGAATTAGGAATGAATTTCCTGATTTAGATGGTTTTGAGCCTGAAGGTAGCAATACTTCAAGTACTGGTTATGCGATAAGTACATACATAAGAAACTTTCTAATTATTGGAATAAATGCCTTATTAAATGATGGAGAGGTAGATTTTGATGAATATTTAATTTATAATCCAGCTTTAGATGAGGACTATCTAAACCGTATGGCAGTTCAAGAAAGAGAAATATATAATGGGTTAAATTTGAATCAAAAAAAACATTATCTAATGAGTGCTCAGCAAGCAACTCATTTTACTCAAATTTATTATCCAGAATCTCTATGGAACGGTAAGGGTGATGCATTTAGACATGGTTTATGGAATGCTTTGGCAACAACAAGACTTGGAATTGACTTGACTCAACAACTAACCACAGCACATGAATCAGATTCACTTGATCCAAATTATGATAATCACTTTAAAGAAAAAGAAATGGATCTTTTTAATAATGAAATTGGGAGTTTACACTCAAATAATTTAGTAAATATTATGCTCATTAACATGGAACAAGGAACATTAAGATATTTAAATAATCTAACAAATGGTAGTTCTGGTATGGCAACCAATGCATCTACCCTAATACCAACAAATCAATAATCCTGAAACCGTTTATATTATTTCTCATTTTTATTTTACAGTTCGGTTGTGTCAACAATCAACCAGATAAAATTAACGTTCAAATAACAGATTTCTCAATTGAAAAGGAATTTGTTTTAAAACCAATTCAAAATAAAAGCTATGTTAGTGCCTATTTTAAAATTAAAGGTTTTTCTAATGATACTATAAAAATTGATGCCATTAGAAAATTAGAACTCATCGGTAATTTTGACACCATATTACGATCAGACTATTATGGAGATTATAATATTAAAATAAAATTCAGTCCTTATAAAGCAATTAAAGGTAATGTAAAAATATCAGGTACTTTATAAAAGTTCTAGCTAATAAAAAAAGTTTTAAATTAGTTCTACAATAAATTTTCGTTTCAAATAATTCAAGAAAATGGAGATATTTGTTTAAACAACTCAATTAATAACATTTGTAATTATTTTGAGCATGCTATGGTCAATATTATTCATTACAAAATGTTAATAGAATAAAACGATAAACATAGACATCATGAAACTGTTTAAATCTTACTATTTACAGCAAGTGCGTCAAGAGATTTATGAAAAAAGAAATAAATGTATTTAAAGAACATCTAGACGACGCTATTGTTATTGTCATTTATTCTATTTTGGTTATTGCCATACCAATAGCTCGAATTTATCTATATATTTTATTAGTGAAATATTTGAGGTTAAAAATTAAAGCGATGAAAAAACTTCAGGATTAAGTATCGATATAATTTTTTTATCAATCAAATTTAAAACAAAAAACCCCTTTCAATCCCGATAGCTATCGGGTGAAAGGGGTTTTTACTAGATATTATTTAATTTCCTTACCATTTTTGTCATAAAAATGATACTCAAGATATGTGTAAGCGTCTCTTGGTAAAACTTTAACCCATTTTTTATGTTCCATAAACCACTTAGTACGAATGGATGGAAATCCTTTTGTTAAAAAAGCTGCTATAAACGGATGCGCGTTAAGCGTTATTTTTTTATAGTCTTTTTTGAAAATCCGTTCTAAATCGATACCAATTTTTTGAATAATTTTAATTGGTGCTTCAATTTCTTCGCCGTTTAAAGCGTCGGGATTTTCTTCTTGTGTTTTAATATTGCGCTCCGGACGTACGCGTTGTCTTGTAATTTGTATAAGACCAAACTTACTTGGAGGCAATATTTTGTGTTTTGCTTTGTCATCTTGCATTTCGTCACGCAAGTGATTGTACAATTTTTTTCGGTTTTCGGCCCGATTCATATCAATAAAATCTATCACAATAATGCCGCCCATATCGCGTAAACGCAATTGGCGTGCAATTTCGGTTGCAGAGATTAAATTGACTTCTAATGCCGTGTCCTCTTGGTTTTTTTCTTTGTTAGATCGGTTACCACTATTCACGTCTATAACGTGTAAAGCCTCGGTGTGTTCTATAATAAGATAGGCGCCTTTTGCCATTGAAACCGTGCGGCCAAACGATGTTTTTATTTGTCGTTCAATACCATACTTTTCAAAAAGCGGGACTCCATTTTTATAAAACTTCACAATCGATTCTTTATGTGGCGCAATTTCTTGCACGTAATCTTTTACTTGTACGTGAAGTGTTTCGTCATCTACTATAATGCCCGAGAAAGTATCATTAAATATATCTCTAAGTATTGATGATGCTTTATTCATTTCACTCATCACTTTGGTAGGATGATGCGCTTTGTACAATTTTTTACACATAGCCGTCCATTTGTCAAGAGAATTTTGAAGGTCTCTATCTATGTCAGCTACTTTTTTGCCTTCGGCAACGGTTCTAACAATAACACCAAAACCTTTAGGTGCTATGCTTTTAACCAATCGTTTTAAGCGTTCCTTTTCTTCGGCAGACTCAATCTTCTGTGAGATTGAAATACGGTCCGAAAAAGGCACTAAAACAATGTATCTACCAGCGATAGAAAGCTCAGAGCTTATCCTTGGTCCTTTGGTAGAAATTGGTTCTTTTACTATTTGTACTAAAATTGATTGATTAGATTTTAAAACATCGGCTATTTTACCATGTTTGTCAATATCTTTCTCAAATGGGAAGTTTTTGAGAGAATAGTCTCTCTGTTTACCTGTGCTTACACTTTTTACGAATTTCAACACCGAAGCAAATTGCGGTCCCAAATCATGGTAATGCAAAAAGGCGTCCTTTTCATAACCCACATTAACAAATGCAGCGTTAAGTCCGGGAACAGCTTTGCGTACTTTAGCAATAAAAATATCACCAACGGCAAAATTGTTGTCCTCTTCTTCTTTGTGTAATTCGATTAATTTTCCATCTCTTAGTAAGGCAAAATCAACAATATCGGAAGTTGATCTAATAATCAGTTCTTTTTCCATGATGTTAATTTAAATCCGTCTTCAAAATAAAGACAGATGGAGTTACTGTAATTAATTGACACAGGATTTCCCAATAGGATTGCTATCGGGTTAAATCCAGCAAATCTTAAATAAATACCATCACTAGTTTTGACTTAAGATTCTATATCAAAGAACGTTTTTAAAACTGAAAAAGTAGTTAAAAAACTACTTTTTCAGCTTATTTCTTTTTCTTGTGACGATTAGCACGTGCACGTTTTTTTCGCTTATGCGTCGCTACCTTGTGTCTTTTTCTCTTTTTACCACTTGGCATAATTATCTTGTTTGTTTATTAATGAATGGTTATTATTTTTTAACTTTAACCTTACTCTTTACTCCTTCTACAAACACTTTAGCTGGTTTAAAAGCTGGAATGTTATGAGCTGGAATTTTTATTGTGGTGTTTTTAGAGATATTTCTTCCTGTTTTTTCAGCTCTTTTCTTAACTATAAAGCTACCAAAACCTCTCAAATAAACGTTTGTTCCTCCTTCTAATGAAGCTTTTACTTCTTCCATGAAAGATTCTACTGTGGCTTGAACATCGCCTTTTTCGATTCCTAATTTGTCGGAAATCTTTGCAACTAAATCTGCTTTTGTCATTTTTTTGTCTTTTAGGGTTATCTATTAATTATAAGGGATGCAAATATAGGTAATTTAATTTCAATAATTCAAACGTAATTAATTAAAATTTAACGTAGTAAACGATTATTTTTGCACCAACATGCCCGAACCTATGAATTTCACTCAAAAAATAACAAATTGGTACTCAGTAAATAAACGCGATTTACCGTGGCGAAAAACCAATAATCCGTACCATGTTTGGCTATCAGAAATTATTTTACAACAAACTCAAGTTAAGCAAGGATTACCATATTATGAAGATTTTGTTAAGACTTTTCCCACCGTTGAAGACCTTGCAAATGCACCTCAGGAACAGGTATTAAAACTTTGGCAAGGCTTGGGCTACTATTCGAGAGCTAGAAATTTGCACGAAACCGCTCAATTTATTGTTAATGAGCTTAACGGAGTTTTCCCATCCAATTATACCGACTTATTAAAACTCAAAGGTGTTGGCGAGTATACTGCCAGTGCAATTGCATCTATCTGCTTCAATGAATCTAAAGCCGTTGTTGATGGCAATGTATACAGAGTGCTTTCGCGGTTCTTTGGAATTGACCTTCCTATTAATTCAACTGAAGGAATTAAAGAATTTAAAAAACTTGCACAAAGTTTGATTGACCATAAACAGCCCGGAAACTATAATCAAGGTATCATGGAGTTTGGCGCCATACAATGCAAACCGCAAAATCCCGATTGTGAAATTTGTCCTTTAAATACCGGATGCGTGGCACTTCAACAAAAATTGGTTGAAACACTTCCTGTAAAACTTAAGAAAACCAAGCTTGAAATTAAATACTTCAACTTTTTAGTGTTCATTTCCAATGACCGCAAAACTATTTTCGAGAAAAGAGACGCAAAAGGAATTTGGCACAATCTGTATCAGTTTCCTTTAATTGAAACCGAAAAACCGGCAAACCTTCAACAGATTGAAAGCAGCAAACTATTAAAGGAATACGCCGGGAGTGATTTATATGAAATTATAAGTTATAATGAAGAATCCATAATTCACAAATTAACACATAGACATTTACACACCAAGTTTTGGATAGTTGAAGTCAACCAACTACCAGCACTGTCAATTCCCTTTGAAAGTGTTAAGCTATATCCAACGCCACGATTGATAAGTCGATTTCTAGAAACATTCAAAGTGATTTAAGTTTTTATTCCTCACAAAATTTTGTTACTTTTAAATTAACATAATAAATTACTTCAGTGCAAGAGCACCAAGCAGTTTATATGAACATACATCGAGCTTTGAGGTAGGTCATTAAGCATTTAAATCTCGATTATCGAGTAAAACAACTAACTTTACATCATAAAATTATAAATTATGTCTGGTACATTAAATAAGGTAATGCTGATAGGGCATTTGGGCGATGAAGTAAAAATGCATTATTTTGAAGGTGGGAATTGTATTGGCAGATTTCCAATTGCAACCAATGAAGTTTATACCAATAAAAGCACCAACGAGCGTATTTCAAATACCGAGTGGCACAATATTGTGGTAAGAAATAAAGCGGCTGAAATTTGCGAAAAATATCTCAGCAAAGGCGATAAAGTATATATTGAAGGCCGATTAAAAACCAGAAAATGGACCGATGACAAAGGCTTAGAACGCTACAGTACAGAAATACACTGTATCGATTTTACCTTTTTAACTGGAAAATCAGAGGGTGAAAATTCACAACAAACCACGGCTAAACCACAAAGTCACACACAATCGTCTTCTCCAACTCAAGAACATAGCGTTGAA
>NZ_DAISXK010000063.1:9018-12227 GCF_036825875.1 Paucihalobacter sp.
ACATGAACCTACAACAAACGACGATTTACCGTTTTAAAAAAGAATAATTTAATCCATAATCAATTGGACATCGAACCTCCGAGTTTATCGTACATTTTACAACTATCCCCAGAATATGATACTTCTTTCATATTAAGTGCCATATTAATGTTTGTTTTGCTGATTTGTTCAGGGCTTATCTCTGGTGCTGAAGTAGCATTTTTCTCGCTTTCAAAATCCGATATTGAAAAAGGCCTTAACCAAAAACCAGATAGTTTTAATCTGATCCACAAGTTGCTTAAACGGCCAAAAAAATTATTAGCCACCATTTTGGTTGCCAATAATTTTATCAATATAGCCATCGTTTTATTGTTTGCTTATTTGGGTGAAACCATGTTTTTTGAAATAACATCCACAATAACTAAATTCATTTTAGAAGTGGTTTTGGCCACGTTTTTAATTTTACTTTTCGGTGAAATTGTTCCGAAAATATACGCCAGTCGCAACCGAGAAAAATTTGCCGTAAAAATGGCCGTTCCGATAAATGTTTTAGATACTCTTTTTTCTCCCTTAAGTATTCCTATGCGTTATATTACCATAAAACTTCAGAATACTCTAGGAAAACAAAAATCAAATCTCAGTGTTAATCAACTATCTCAAGCCCTAGAACTCACCAACGAAAATAATTCGGAGTTTGAAGACCAGAGAATTTTAGAAGGCATCGTTTCCTTTGGCAATACCGATACAAAACAAGTCATGAAACCACGTCTGGATATATTCGCAATAAATATTGAGCAAACCTACCAATCAATTATTCTAGAAATTATTGAGCATGGTTATTCCAGAATTCCCGTTTATGAAGATAGTATAGACAACGTAAAAGGCATTCTTTATGTAAAGGACTTACTGCCACATCTAAATAAAAATACCTTTAACTGGCAGAGTTTACTAAGAGACCCTTTTTTCGTGCCAGAAAACAAGAAACTAGACGATTTAATGATAGAGTTCCAAACCAAAAAAGTACACCTTGCTGTGGTTGTTGACGAATATGGCGGAACTTCTGGTTTGGTATCTTTAGAAGATATTATTGAAGAAATTGTTGGCGATATTAGCGATGAATTTGACGATGACGATGTGATTTTCACGAAAATAGACGACAATAATTATATTTTTGAAGGAAAAACAAGTCTAAAAGATTTTTATAAAATTGCAAAAATTACAGATGACGAAGCTTTTGAAGAACAGCGAGGTGAAGCCGAAACCATCGCCGGATTTTTACTCGAACTTTCAGGAAGCTTTCCGAGAATCGGGAGCAATATAAAATTTAAAAAGTACGTTTTTACAGTAGAAGCTTTAGACAAAAAGCGCATCAAACAAGTAAAATTAAAAATTTTAAACTAACCTTAAAATGCTTTTATAAAAGCTGAAAAAGATGGTAATATGATCGCGAAATTATTGCGGTCACTCAAATTAAAAAATAAACCCTTGAAAAAGTTATTAATTGTTATATCGTGCGTTGGTATTTTGAGTTGTAATTCAGATCCAAAACCGAAACCATCAGCCATGTTAAGTTTGGAATACCCAAAACCAGAATACAAACCAACGAACCTTAATGTGCCTTTTAGCTTTGAACAAAACAGTTTTTCGGAGCAAATTGAAAGTATTAAAGCAGATGAGGCTAACCAATCTTATGGTATAGATATTCGATATCCAAAATTAAAAGGCACTATTTACCTTACTTACAGAAAAATAGACAATAATCTTATAGATTTAATTAGAGATACCCAAAACCTCACACAAAAGCATACGATTAAGGCCGATGAAATAGCTGAAGTTATTTACGAAAACCCACAACATAAAGTGTACGGGATGTTTTATGAAGTTGGTGGCAATGCAGCATCGCAGTCCCAATTTTATGTAACCGACAGTGTAAAACACTTTTTAAGCGGCTCTTTGTATTTCTACGCCAAACCCAACTACGATTCTATTTACCCGGCAGCAGTATATCTTAAAAACGATATTAAGCAGATTATGGAGACTGTTAAGTGGAAAGAATAAACATTGTAACAATTGAAAATAAAAAAAGGCTGTCAAGAAAATTGACAGCCTTTTAATTTTATAGTTAAGCGGTTATTAGAAACTGTATCTTAAACCAACTTGTGCTTGCCATCTTGATGAGTTTAAACCAGAGTCATCAATTAAATTGGCTCTTTCTTCAGCACCTGGATTATAGGAGAAAGTTGGTGTTGTTCCGTCAGGTGCAAATCCGCGGAAATCTAATAAACTTACTTGGTTATTAGCCGAGAATGTTCTTACACCCCATTCTTCATTGATAAGGTTTGTAAAGTTAAAGATGTCAAAAGTAAATTCAAACTTGTGAATTTTTTGACCACCAAAATTAACTCCAAATTCTTGAGCAAATTTTAAATCTACGATATGCGACCAATTTGATCTATCGCCATTTCTTTCGGCAAACTGGCCTCTTCTGCTTCTTAAGTAATCACTGTTTTCAATAGCTTGATTTAAGGCTACCCATTGTTCAGACGCAGTTATGTTTGGTCTGTCAACAAGATTTGCCTGGCTTTCATTAGCTGGAATAAATGCTAATGCTGAATTAGAACCAGTATCACTCAATAAACCTGAACCTTGAACTACATAGCTTAATGGCGCACCTTCAGCACCTTCATAGAATAAACCGATACGAGTTTTAACTTTCTCTGACCACTTAAATTCAATAGTTGAATTTGTGATGATTCGGTGTCCAGGATCAAAATCTGAAATAGATAAATCTGGTCTGTTAGAACCATTTACCGTTTCAAGATTTCTCCACTGAGAACTGTTTTGAGAGCTAGTACCATCTAATAAAACGGTTGATTCGCCATAAGAGTAAGTAGCAGAAGTTCTGATATCTACTTTGTCGTTCACAAGGAAATGAGATAAGGTTCCACTTACGTTATAAGAACTCCCTAATCCTGTGTTGGAGGCTAAATACACAGCATCATAAGTGTTATCGATTCTAGCAAACCCATAATTTGGCCTAGACCCTGCGCCAGTGGTATTAAATCGTGGTTCTTGTAAATTAATATTTTCGTAAGTAATAGCCGATATATTATCATTCCAGATAAAATCAGCCGAAAACGTTAAGTTTCCAGGTAATTTCTGGTCAATAGCAATGTTTGTTTTAAACACCTGTGGTAATCTAAAATCTTTTGCAAATAAGTTAATCTCGC
>NZ_DAISXK010000064.1:0-12016 GCF_036825875.1 Paucihalobacter sp.
TTTAATTCTGCGTTTGCTCATTGTATTTAAGTATGGATTCTTTTTGGTTATATATATTTTTATTTGAAATCATATTATTAACAATTTCGGCCACTTCATAAAAGTTTTTAAGTTGTTCTGGAGACACTTTGTTTTTGATGGCATCATTAAATGTTAATACGCGTTCTTTAGAATAGTCGCGCTTTTCTTTTCCGAAGTCGGTGAGATAGATAAGAACACCGCGACCATCTTCAGGGTTTGGTTTGCGTATGATCAATCCTTTTTCTTCCATGACTTTAAGCGTTCTAGAAAGGCTTGTAGCTTCCATTCCCATTTTAGGCCCTAATGAGGTTGATGGTGTACCATTTTCTGGATCAATACTTAAAAGAGCAAAACCTGTTGCCATTGTGGTATCAAACTTTGCAGCTTCTTCATTATACATTTTATTGACGGCCAACCATGTTGTTCTCAGGACGTAGTCGATGGTTTTATCTTTCATGAAACAGCATTTAAATGTAAAGATAATAAAAAATACTATGCGTGCATAGTATTTGAATAAAAATTATGCGTGCATAATATATTTATTAAAAAAAGCGCCTCGATATGAGACGCTTCTTAAATAAAATGTCTAATTGATTATCCCATTTTACCATTTATAATTCCAGCAATTGCACCGATAATTCCGGTTGAAACAATAGTGATAGCAGTATCCATCGCAAACATTTCATAAGTTGCGCCGCTCATCATTGCCATATTGAAAAAATTGTAAAATAAGGCAATGAAAAGTCCAATCACAGCACCAGCCTTTAAGCCTGTGGTCGCAGTTGATATTTGCGCCCATTTTGTAAAAATGTATGCTACAAAAAGTCCATAGGTAAGACAACCTAGGAAAATCATGAGCATTGTTTGTGTCGTTTCATCTGGTTGCTCTGGGAAAAAATCTACGAAAAGGATGCCGTAAAACAGCCAACCTAAAAGAAAATAAACAATACCGGCTATAATACCGGAAACAAGAAAGTTTTTAGTTTTCATTTTAAATGATTTATTAGTTAGTAAAATAAAAATAACAAAAAAATCAATTAAAACATGTTTGGATTGCTAATAAATTAAATAAGCTGTTAATAAATTACGAATATATCTTTTTGTAAAGTTCTTGATACTTGTTCATAATAATCTCACGTTTCATTTTCATTGTAGGTGTAAGATGTCCATCTTCAATGGACCAAACCTCTTTGGTGAGCTCAAAGCGTTTTATTTGCTCCCACTTTCCAAAGTGCTTATTAGCTTTATCAACTTCCTTTTGTATTCTTTGAATTACAATATCTGAATTTACTATTTCTGAATTTTCTTTTCCTATTTTATAGTTTTTGTAGCTAATCCAATCTTTTATGAAATCGAAATTCGGTTGAATAAATGCAGAAGGCATTTTTTCACCTTCACCAATCACCATAACCTGCTCGATAAAACGGGATTGTTTTAATTCATTTTCGAGCAAAGTTGGTATAATATATTTTCCACCTGAGGTTTTGAACATTTCTTTTTTACGCCCTGTAATTTTCAGGAATCCATCTTTATCAATCTCGCCTTTATCTCCTGTGTGAAAATATTCGCCAGTCATAACACTTGCCGTTTTTTCGTGGTCTTTAAAATAACCAAGCATTACGTTGGGACCTTTAACAAGAATCTCACCGTCTTCGGCAATTTTCACTTCTACATTATTCAAGGGTTTTCCTACCGTACCTACTTTAAAATGTTTGTCTTTGTACATGCCAACAGAAACTACAGGAGACGTTTCTGTTAGTCCATAACCTTCCATGACTTGCATGCCAGCGGCACAAAAAATACGGGTTAGTCTTGGTTGTAAAGCGGCACTTCCTGAAACCATAGTTTGCAGTTCTCCACCGAGAGCAGCTTGCCATTTGCTAAAAATAAGTTTACGGGCGATTTTAAGTTTGAATTCATACCACCATCCGTTAGCACCGTAAGGTTCCCATTTTTCTCCAAGTTCAACCGCCCAAAAGAAAAGCTTATATTTTATACCACTAAGTTCTTCGGCCTTGCCAATAATTTTGTCATAAACTTTTTCGAGTAATCGCGGTACCACACTCATTAAATGCGGTTTAATTTCTTTGGCATTGTCACCAATTTTATCTAAACCTTCTGCGAAATATATTTGGGCGCTTGCATATTGATAGACGTAAATTAATACGCGTTCAAAAATGTGACAAATAGGCAAAAAACTCAGAATTCGTGGTTGCACTTCAATCAAAGGAAGCCTAGGAATACTGTCTAAGGCATTGCTGGTAATGTTCCAATGGCTTAACATGACTCCTTTCGGTTTTCCTGTAGTTCCCGAAGTATAAATAATGGTAGCTAAATCGCGTGGTTTTACGGCATCTTTTCTAGCTTCTACTTCGGATTGATTTTTTGTGTCTTCACCTAGTTTAAAAAGTTCGGAATAGTGCTTGCAGCCGTCGATATGATCAAAACTGTAAACGTCTTTTAGATTTGTATTAGCTTTGATGGCATTTACTTTTTCAAGTACTTCTGCATCGGATACAAAGCAATAAATAGATCCGCTATGATTTAAAACGTACTCGTAATCTTCCGCTGAAATTGTTGGGTAAATCGGTATATTTTGAGCACCAACCTGCAGCACACCGATGTCCATAATGTTCCATTCGGTGCGATTGGTGGTAGAAATAACGGCAATTTTATCGTCCTTATTGATACCTAATTTCAATAATGCTCGGCTAACGGCATTGGCTTTGTCTATATATTCTTGAGTTGACATGGCTTGCCATTCACCATTGTATTTAGTGACCAAGGCATGACTTAGAGATTTGTTTTCAAGCTGATAATAGGGGAAATCAAATAATCGGGTTACTTTAATCATTTTTAAGTTAATTAGATTAATCAGGGATAGATATTACGAAAATAGGAAAATTTACCTTATCTCATTGCAAAAAACCTAAATCTAAATTTAAAAAATCAGTTTTTTTGAATAGAAAAAAATTAATTTTTTTCAATCCACTTCCTCGCATTCACAAAAGCTTCTATCCATGGGGAAGCTTCATCATTTCTCTCTTTTGGATAGTACGCCCAGTTCCAATGAAATATAGAACGTTCAATATGTGGCATGGTAACTAAATGACGGCCAGTTTTATCACACATCATGGCTGTATTAAAATCGGATCCATTTGGGTTTGCAGGATACGCTTCATAACCGTATTTGGCGACAATGTTGTACTCATCTTCAGCTTGTGGAAGCATAAATTTGCCCTCACCATGAGAAATCCATACACCTAAAGTGCTTCCTGCCAAGGATGAAAGCATCACAGAATTGTTTTCCTGAATTTTAACGGATGTAAATCCGCTTTCGTGTTTACCTGAGTCATTATAGGTCATTTTTCCATGACTTTCGTGCTCAGGATTGATGAGTTCTAATTCCATCCAAAGTTGACAACCGTTGCATATTCCTACGGATAAGGTGTCCTTTCTTTTGAAAAAGTTCTTTAAGGCTGAATTGGCCTTTTCATTGTACAAAAATGCACCAGCCCAACCTTTTGCGGATCCTAAAACATCGCTGTTTGAAAATCCACCAACAGCGCCTAAAAACTGAATGTCTTCTAAGTTTTCTCTACCCGAAATTAAATCTGTCATGTGAATATCTTTCACATCGAACCCTGCTAAATACATGGCGTTTGCCATTTCGCGTTCAGAGTTACTGCCTTTTTCTCTAAGAATGGCGGCTTTTGGGCGATTTTCAGAACGGTCGAGTCGCGACTCGACCGAACTAAATTGCGACTCGACCGTGCCGGAAAAATCAAATGGAAATTCAAATTTTAACGGTTGATTTTTATAATTTTTGAAGCGTGCTTCTGCAAGATTATTCTTCGTTTGATGTGTGTCAAATAGATAGGAAGTTTTAAACCAAGTATCGCGTAGCGGTGGCACAGACAGATTGAAAACTGTGTTGTTAATTATAATGCTCAAATCGTCTCTGTTTATAACCTTACCAATTTTGTGATAGGAGATATTGGCCTCATTCAAAACGGTTTCAATGGTATTGTTTTTCGATTGAAACACGATTGAAGCGTTTTCTGCAAACAATATTTTAAGCGGATCTTTCTCGCCTAAATTTGATAAATCTAATTCGGCACCTAGATTGGTATCGGCGAAACACATTTCTAAAAGGGTTGTAATTAAACCACCCGAAGCCACATCGTGACCAGCTACAATTAGATTATTGGTGATGCATTTTTGAATGGTGTTAAAAACAGTTTTGAAATAATCAGTATCCTTAATTGTTGGTGCATCGCAGCCAACTTTACTTAAAGTTTGAGCAAACGAACTTCCACCTAGCTTATAATCGTCTTTTGACAAATTAATATAGTAAATAGCGGATGTTTCATCTACTTCTGATTTTTGAAATACAGGCTCTACCACTTTAGTAATGTCATTGCAATGTCCGATAGCAGAAATAATAACAGTTCCAGGCGATAGTACTTCGGTATCGGGATATTTCTGCTTCATTGAAAGCGAATCTTTACCGGTTGGAACATTAATTCCTAAATCGATAGCAAATTCTGAAATGGCTTGTACGGCTTTATATAAACGTGCATCTTCGCCTTCATTTTTACAAGGCCACATCCAATTAGCAGAAAGCGATACGCTTTTCAATCCATCTTCTAAAGGCGCCCAAATTAAATTGGTAAGCGCTTCGGCGATACTATTTCTACTTCCAGCTTCTGGATTAATTAAACCTGATATGGGCGAATGTCCAACAGAAGTAGCGACACCTTCTTTTCCATTATAGTCCAATGCCATTACGCCCACATTGTTAAGCGGCAATTGTAGCGCACCAACACACTGCTGTTTGGCAACTTTTCCACCAACACAACGGTCTACTTTATTGGTTAACCAATCTTTGCATGCCACTGCTTCTAATTGCAGCACAGCATCTAGATAATCTAAAAACAACTTAGAATCATAGGAAAGCTTGGTGTAATTTCTTTCAATTGAAACATCTTCCATAATAGTTTTTGGCGAACTTCCAAACATATTGGAAAGCGTTAAATCCATTGGTTTACTATTTTTGGATTCAGATTTAAAAGAAAATCTACCATTTCCTGTTACTTCGCCAACTGTGTACATTGGAGCGCGTTCGCGTAAAGCCACAGTTTCAAGAGTTTTTAAGTTTTGGTTACTGATAACCAATCCCATACGTTCTTGTGATTCATTGCCAATAATTTCTTTATCTGAAAGCGTTGGATCACCAACAGGTAGTGCATCTAAATCAATTAATCCACCGGTTTCTTCAACCAATTCGGACAAACAATTTAAATGTCCGCCAGCACCATGATCGTGGATAGATACAATCGGGTTTACATCACTTTCAACCATAGCTCTGATGGCATTGGCTGCTCGTTTTTGCATTTCTGGATTGGAGCGTTGCACGGCATTTAATTCAATTCCTGAAGCAAAGGCCCCAGTATCGGCGCTTGAAACGGCTGCGCCACCCATCCCAATTCTGTAGTTGTCGCCACCAAGAATTACAATTTTATCACCTAATTGAGGAACATCTTTAATGGCTTGATCGCGTTTACCATAACCAACACCTCCGGCTTGCATAATTACTTTGTCATAAGCCATTTTGCGGGGTTTGTTGATGGCTTTATTGTGGGCTTCATCGTGCTCAAAAGTGAGCAGAGAGCCACAGATAAGCGGTTGTCCAAACTTATTTCCAAAATCTGACGCCCCGTTACTTGCTTTAATTAAAATATCTAAAGGAGTCTGGTACAACCATGGTCTGGCTGGCAGATTTTGCTCCCAAGGCTTTAACCCTTCAAGTCTGGCATAGCTAGTCATATAAACAGCTGTTCCTGCCAGTGGCAATGATCCTTTTCCACCTGCCAATCTATCTCTAATTTCGCCACCCGAGCCTGTTGCTGCGCCATTGAAAGGTTCTACTGTTGTGGGGAAATTATGGGTTTCAGCTTTAAGAGAAAGAACGGATTCAAAAGGTTTTTTTACGTAGAAATCTGCTATATCGGCACGTTGTGGTGCAAATTGCGTGACTACTGGACCTTTAACAAAGGCCACATTGTCTTTATAAGCTGAAACAATTCCGTTTGGATGTGTTTCAGAGGTTTTTTTAATGAGTTTGAATAGGGAAGAAGGCATGGATTCGCTGTCTATTATAAAGGTGCCATTAAAAATTTTATGGCGACAATGTTCGCTGTTTACTTGGGAAAAACCAAAAACCTCTGCATCGGTTAATGGACGTTTTATTTTTTTTGAAGTCTGTTCTAAATAGTCAACTTCATCGTCACTTAAAGACAAGCCTTCTTTTTTATTGTAAGCAGCTATATCTAGAATTTCAAGAACGGCTTCTGGTTTTACATCTATGGTAAAAAGGTCTTGATGAAGTTTCGGATATCTTTCTGAAATCATTGGATCGAAGTCCCTGAAGTCTTTATTTACAGCTTGAAATTCTTCAATTCTAATAATATCTGTAATACCCATATTTTGGGTAATTTCTACGGCATTGGTGCTCCATGGGGTAATCATGGCAGCGCGTGGTCCAACAAAAAAGGCGTCGATAGACGCCACATTTATTTTAGGTTGGTTACCAAAAAGCCAAACCAATTTATCGATGGTTTCGGTAGTTAAATTTTCTGTTGTTTGAACAGCAAAAACTTTGGTGTTTTCGTTTCCAAAGAAATGAATCATGAGCTTTGATTTAAGAAAGCACAAATTTAATCCTTTTCCTATTTTTTAACTCATAAATACGACTGAGATTTTTACAGTTATTCACGTTTTTATTAACGGTGAATTCAGAAGTAAAAACGTATTGTAAGTTAAAGTTTGATTATTTTTCTTGTGATTACTGCATTGTCAGATTTTAAACGCACTAAATAAACGCCTTTAGACAAATCCGAAAGATTTAATTTTTGTTGGTTTACAGTGATGCTTTGCATTTTAACCCGCTTTCCTAAAATATCGTAAACTTCAGCTAGAATATCTTCATTTACCAATATTGTTACTTCGTTGTCTTTGGTTGGATTTGGAAATATTTTAATTAATTGAGCAGCTTCAAACTGATTAACAGACAATACATTTTGCCAAATTTCGAATACATATTGAGGGTTATCAATAAAGGGGTTTCTATTGCTCTGGTGATTGAAAACGGCGTTGTTTCTGTCGATTTCCTTTTGACTTACCGGATCGTTAAGGTGCCAATTGTACAGCATATCTAGAGCCCATTGTTCAAATACTTTGTTGCTAGTGCCGTCCAACATACTGTCGCCATCAGTGTCATTAGTTTCCCAAGTACCGATTTCATCTTGATATCGTGTTGCCAAATAGAAAAAGCCTCTCGCAATATCGCCTTTAAATTCATCTGCAGGTTCAAAGACTTGACCAGTTGGACCAGCCAAACTACTTGTTCCTCTTTTTGAACCGTTTAGTGAGGTGTAATTAGCTGAAGCAACTTGGCCGTAAGCTAAATTTCCACGTTCGGCATTCACTTTTTTATCGGTTGGGATAACATTAAAGGCATCTGAAAAAATTGGGTGTGAAGTAACATTGCCAAACCAACTTCTCGGGAACGTGTGCTCACGATTAAACTTATCGCATTCAGTGCTGCCACCAGAACCTGTATCTTGATCTTGAACAAATGTAAAATTGCAATCGCTATACATATCCCAAACTTTTCCGTCGGGTCTTACATCGGATGTTTCGTACAACAACCAAAGTTGGTTGTAAGTTACCGACGTGTCATGAAAAGCTTGACCGTTACCGTCGTTGATATCGTCAATAATATTTTTTAATTGTGTTTTAAGCGTAAATCCTGTTCCTGTGGCAGAATTGTAATAACCATTGGGAATTTGAGCAAACAATGTGCTAGCCAAAAGTAAAAAAATAAAGGTGTAAAGTTGTTTCATTCTCGTTTGATAATAATTTAATTAGAGGTATTTTTTCGTTCCATTAAAGCCATATAAAAACCATCAAAGCCAGATTGGTGTGCAAAAATACTTTTATCTTTTATAAAACTGAATTCTTTTCCGAATTCTGATGTTAAGAAAAGGTCAACTTGCGCTCGATTTTCGGAAGGTAAAATAGAACAAGTAGCATATACCATTTTTCCGCCTGGTTTCAACATTTTTGAATAACTCTGAAGAATTTCTTGTTGGGTTTTTTTAATATTTTCGATAAATTCTGGTTGTAATTTCCATTTGGCATCAGGATTACGTCTTAGCACACCTAAGCCAGAGCAAGGAGCATCAATTAACAATCTGTCGGCTTTATCGTGAAGTTTTTTGATGGGTTTAGTTGAATCGATTTCTTTTAACTCTAGATTAAAAACCCCGTTTCGTTTGGCTCTTATTTTTAATTTTTTCAGCTTACTTACATAAATATCCATGGCGATGATTTGCCCTTTGTTTTCCATGAGTGATGCCATGTGAAGTGTTTTTCCACCAGCACCGGCGCAGACATCCACTACTTTCATTCCGGGTTGAACATCTAAAAATGGCGCTACCAATTGCGATGAGGCATCTTGCACTTCAAACCAGCCTTCTTTAAAAATTTCAGTTTGAAACACATTGGCGCGTTCCTTTAATTTTAAGGCTGAAGGATATTCGTCTAAAAATTCTGTTTCTATCGATTCGGATTGTAACCTTAGCTGTAAATCCTTTTTATTGGTTTTCAAGGTATTGGTTCGTAAAATAACATCGGCTTGCTCGTTTTGCATAGCTATTTCTTTGGACCATATACTTTCGCCCAATTCGCTCACGCCCATTTCATCCATCCAATCGGGAATTGATTCTTTGAATTTTCTAATTTTAGACAATTCGTCAAAACGACCTTTTATTTTCCGAGTTGGGGTATTTTCAAAATATTTCCAAGCTGGAAATTTAATACCTTTCAGTGTTGCCCACACGGCAAACATGCGCCATATATTATCGCGATCGAAGGGTTCTTTAACTTCTGCGATTTCAGCGTATAAACGTTTGTATCTCACAATTTCATAGGTGGTTTCAGCCACAAAGCCACGGTCACGACTTCCCCAGCGTTTGTCGCGTTTTAAAAGTTCTTGAACTACTTTATCGGCATAGGCATCTTCATTGAAAATCTTGTGTAAACCATCAATAACTGCAAAGCATAAATTTCGGTGTAAGCGCATTGTTTTTTATAATTATAAGGGTACAAAGGTACATTTAATTAGCTATTTTTGAGTAAACTTTTGTGTAATGCGATTATTACTAATTTTTCTTCTTGGAATAACAATACTATCATGTAAAAAGGATAAAACTACTGATTTTAAAATTTTTACTGAAGTCACCATTACGCCAATTTTAACCGATTCACTTCTAAGTGTTAGAGCGATTGATATTTTGGATGATGGCAATCTGGTTTTTGCTGCAAATAATGGAAGGTTCGGCATGTATAACGCAGCAAATGAACAATGGCAAATCGGAACTAAAAATTACGATTTTTTAAATCTTCAGTTTAGAGCGGTGGCGCATACTGCGACGGATTTTTTTATGTTAAGTATTGAAAATCCAGCTTTATTGTTTAAAACTGGTGACACCGGAAGTATGGAATTGGTTTATAAAGAGGAACATCCGAATGTTTTTTATGATGCTATGATGTTTTGGAATAACACTGAGGGTATAGCAATCGGCGATCCTACAGACAATTGTTTAAGCATCATTATTACCCGAGATAGTGGCAATACTTGGAATAAATTAGAATGTGAAAAACTTCCAAAGATTAAAGATGGTGAAGCTGCTTTTGCGGCGAGCAATACTAATATTGCGATAGTTAATGAACATACATGGATTGCCACTAGCGGAACAGCAAGTCGTGTTTGGCATTCTCCAGATAAAGGCAACACCTGGCAAGTTTATGATACGCCCATCCTACAAGGGACAGCAACAACAGGAATATATTCCATTGATTTTTTTGATGAAAACAATGGTTTTGCTATTGGTGGGGATTATACCAAACCTAATGATTCAATAGCAAATAAAATTAGAACTATTGACGGCGGAAAGACATGGCAAGTTATGGCCAACGGATCTGCGCCAGGTTATAGAAGCTGTGTTCAATACATACCAAATGGTAAGGCAAAAGCGTTGGTTGCTGCTGGTTTTAAAGGCATCAGTTATTCTAATGATTCTGGTGAAAGTTGGTCACAATTGAGCGATGAAGGATTTTACACCATTCGATTTATCAACGATTCCACAGCTTTTGCTGCTGGAAAAGGGCGCATTGCTAAATTGAAATTTAAATAGAATTTAATTTTTCTTATTGCGGTATTCTTCGCGACGTTTTTGCATTTCTTGAAGCATACGACGGTTAAACTGGTCTTCGGTTAATTTTAATAGGATTATTTTTTTAGCAGGTAAAACCGTTTTTAAATCTTTAAGAAATTTTTTGCGCAGTTCCAATTTTTCGGTTTCCGAATTCAACATCGAATCTAATATATTATTTGCTTCTGCATCTGTTAAGTTGTCAATATTAAAATCGGCTCGCTCCATTCTTGTTTCTTTACGAAGTTGCACATTGGCATCTTCAAAAGCATTGTAAATAGGCCAAAACTGCTGTGCTTCGGGCTGGGTAAGGTTTAATTTTTCAGTAATAAACGCAATTTTAAGTGATTTAATACGGTCTCTGCGGTCTTGGTTTTGTGCGAAGCCAGCAAGTGTAAAAATGCAGACAAAAAAAGTAATTATAAATAGTTTCATAGTTTAATCAATTATAAGGTCTTGAAGATTAGCAGTATTCATTAAATACGTTTCAATGGCTTGGTCCGAAATGGTTTCTTGCATTATAAGTTCTGAAGATAACTCATCGTCACTTAATAAACTTGCAATATCGTTTGTAGTAAAATCGGCTGTTTCAATATAATAATGAAGGGTTGCGAGTTCTATAGATTCGAAATCTAATTTTTTTTGAGTGTTGAAAATATAGCTGAACATCAAAATTACGGCTGCAGCGATACTTGCTGTGTATGCTAAATTTTTAAACGTTAATAATTTAATGACCTTTACAGGTTGAGACGACTTGGCAATATTAATAAGATAGTTATCAACATTTTCAAAATAAGCTTCAGGGATTTTAAATCCAGTTGCGTTTGCTACATCCTTCTCAGAATTTAAAGCTAATTTTTGGAATAAATTATCCTCAAAGGACTCGAAATAGTTTTTCGGAACCTTAAATCCATTGGATTTATACTGAGATATGTTTTTATTACTTTTCATCGTTACTAAGACTTCTTTTTTATACAATAGTTTAATCGGTAATCAGGTATTTTTCAATTTTGGTTTTCGCCAAATGGAAGGATGTTTTTAAGGCGCCTTCAGATGTTTCTAAAATTTCTGACATATCCTTGTAACTAATATCATCAAAATATTTCATATTAAATACCAACTGTTGTTTGTTGGGTAGCGTAGCAATGGCTTTTTGAAGTTTTAGCTGAATGGCATCGCCTTCAAAATACACATCAGATTCTAGCTTATTTATTTGCTGACTTTGATATTCGTCAGAACTTAAATGCAAATGTTTTGCGTTGCGCTTTAAATGGGTTATAGATTCGTTAGTGGCAATTCGGTACATCCAAGAAAATAATTTGCTTTCCCCTTTAAAATTTTGAATATTCTGGAAGACTTTTATAAAAGTATTTTGAAGCACATCGTCGGCATCGTCATGAGTGACAACAATTTTTCTAATATGCCAATACAATCGCTCTTTGTAAGCACTTACTAAAAGCCTGAATGCCTTCTCTTTCGAAGCTTCTGATTTTAGAGATTGTATAAGTTCAAGATCGTCAATCACACTTAATATTTGCAGTTAGACTCAACAAGTTACAAAAAGTTTAAATTGGAAAAGTTATAAATTTTTAAGTAATTGAAAACTAAAATAATAAGAAATTTTTTATCGATAAAATACAAATAAATACGATAAAATGCATATTTTTCTTGTTTTGTATTAAAATATGTTATATGTTTACATCGTCTTAACCTAC